>JAAXKN010000020.1 GCA_025612375.1 Ignavibacteria bacterium | reverse complement strand
AACAAAAAAAGCAGAACGGACAAAATCCGTTCTGCTTTTTTTATATCCCAAATTCCCGGGCAATTTAGTTTTTCAGCACCCTTCCCTTTTCATCATAAACCCTTTCCGAAAGGAGCTTGCCGTTTGCATACTTTGCCTCGCTTTTTACAAACCCGTTCTGGTAATAGCTCACATAGGCACCGTCTATCTGCCCCTTTCTGTAATAGGCGTACTGCGAAACGTCCCCATTCGGGAAATACCAGGTCTTCATGCCGTCAACAACCCCGTCGTGATAGTTTTCCTCATGCTCCAACTTGCCGTTCTGATAGTACCCGCGGGCTTTTTCCGGCCTTCCTTCCGAAAAATATTTCTCTGTCTTCAGGCTCCCGTCCGGGTAAAATGTTTTTGCAATACCCTGAATAACATCTTTATAGTAATTTGTTTCAGCAATAACGCGCCCAAGACTGTCGTATTCGTAGGCTGTGCCTTTCTTAAGACCCGATTCATAGGTCGTAACCGTTTCAACGTAACCCGAATCGTGATAGGTCTTGCAGACCCCGTCAGGCCTGCCGTCCAGGTAGTTAAATTCCGATTTAATATAGCCGCTGTTATAATACGTTTTTTCAGGCCCGTTTTTCTTTCCATCCTTAAAAGAGATCTCGCTTTTTAAGATGCCGTCGTCAAAATAGTCCTTAAAGCTTTCCTCAACCTTGGCAAACTTATTGTCGATGCCGTAACGGACCCTTTTAATGATCTGCCCGTTTTCGTATGTATCTATTACCTTTATTGCTCCGTCAATGTAGAACAGTTTGGAAGTACCTTCAAGCTTATCGTTTTTGTAGTTTGCTTCAAGTGCAACCTTCCCGTTTTCAAAGTAAGTCCTGCTCGGGCCCTCAAGCTTTCCATCCATATAGTACTTTTCAACCTCAACGCCGCCGCCGTCAAAGAATGTGCGCGAAAGGCCGTTTAATATTCCGTCATGGTAGTTCCAGAGCCCCATAACGTTGCCGCTTTTGTAGTACGTTTTGGTTATGCCTTCCTGTATGTTGTTGATGTAGTTAGGTTCAGCCCAGACTTCCCCGGTTTCGTAATACCACTTTGAGGTGCCTTCCAGCTTCCCGTTGGAATAGTTCCATTCCATCGTAAGCTTGCCATTTTCCAGGTACCACTGTGAAGTGCCGTCTTCCTTGTCATCATGGAAATACCAGAGCTTCCAGAGCTGCCCGCTCTCATAGTACTCCCTGTATGTGCCTTCACGCTTACCCCAATGATAAGCGCCCTCGGTCTTCAGTTTACCGCTCGGGTAATAGGTCTTTTTTATGTCATATTCTTTCTCCTGCTCCTGTGCAAAGGCAGGATAAAAAGCCGCAAAAATAAGACAAATAATGATGTTATATATTGAAAATCTGATAATGTTTCTTGTTTTCATTTTTTCCGTAAAATTAATAGCCTAAAATGTAGCTGAAAAATTCCGCGCACGAAATTTAAGAAAATTTCTCCTTAGTTTTTGGGGATTTATAAGGTATAAAAATATCCCAATACCCCGCTCCCCCCTGTTATTTAAACCATTTTTCACAGAAAAAAGATTCTGTGAATTTAATGCTATTTGCTTAAATTTAGTCATAAAATTAAGGAAAACTAATGTTCCGGACTGAAACAAAAATCAACTTTTTCGACTGTGACCCCGCAGGCGTCATGTTTTTCGGGAATATTTTTAAGATAGCACATTCAGCATACGAAGAATTGCTTCAGAATGGGGATCTGGAAAGGGATTACTTCAAAGATGATCAGTTTGCCCTCCCCCTGGTGCATTCAGAGGCGGACTTCCTGAGGCCCATTATGCCGGGTGAAAAAGCCACAGTTCAGCTTACCCTCTCAGCTCTTAAGGAATCTTCTTTTGAGCTTAGCTATGAGGTTATAAGCCCCAAAGGCGAAGTGTGCGCCAGGGTTAAAACCGTACACGTTTCGGTACTTAAGTCCGGCTGGCAGAAAACCCCTCTGCCGCAGGACCTGAAAAACTGCCTTATGAATGCTTAAACTGGCTCTTTTGGAATATTTCCCTTATATAGTCGCGCCTCATCTTCCCTAAAGATGTTCTGGGCAGTTCCTCTGTAAAAAATATCCTGCGCGGGATCTTGTAAGAAGCCAGGTGGCTTCTTAAAAACACTGCCAGCTCTTCTGCCTGAAGATCCCCCTTTTTTATCACTGCAGCTGCAACCGTCTGCCCCCATTCCCTGTCTTCAAGAGCAAAGACGCAGGCTTCCCTGACACTGGGGTGCCTTAGAATTGCATCTTCAACTTCCAGGGGGTTCACATTCTCCCCTCCTGAAATAATAAGGTCCGTCCTGCGGGCTTCAACGTAAAGGTAGCCCTCACTGTCCATATGCCCCAGGTCCCCTGTGTGATAATAGCCTTCAATGAGCTTTTTTGAGGTCTCTTCAGCGTTATTCCAGTAGCCTGCCATAACAGACGGGCCTTTAACAATAATTTCCCCGCTCTGGCCTAAATTAACCTCCCGCCCCTCTTCATCAATTATCATAATTATATTGCCTTTTAAGGCACGCCCTGCCGAAGAGAGCTTTTCAGGATGCTTCTCAATTTCCACGGCGCTTACAAGCGTAGCCGTTTCAGTGCTTCCGTATACCTTAACAGCCCTCCAGTTTTCTTCAAGCGCACTCTGCGCCAGGCTCGAATCTACAGGCCCACCGCCAAGAAGCATAAAACGCAGCTCTTTATTGGGTTTAACCCCCATTTCAATTAAACGCCTTAAAGTGGTGGTAACAAAAGAAATCAGTGTCGGCCTGAAGGCTTCAACTGCTGCTGCAATGTCCTCTGTTTTAAGCGACTGAGGGATTACAACTGCAGCACCATAGAGCAGTGCACGGACGGGAATGGAAAAGCCCCCGATGTGATAAAAAGGAAGGCTTGCAAGCCAGCGGTCTTTACCCGACTGCCTTAAAAGCGTGTCAGAAGCCGTGGCGCTTCCTGAAAGCGTGCTGAATGTATGCATTACGCCCTTCGGCGTGCCTGTAGTACCCGAGGTATAAAGTATTAGGGCACATTCATTAAGATTTAGCTCTCTTTTACTTTCTTCTGTATCTTCGCCCTTAGTCAAAACAGGAAAGATAATTCTTCCGGACTTAATTCCGGAAAGCCTGTCTTTAAGCTCTTCATGTATGAAGACAAATTCTGCTTCCGAGTGAAGTATCAGCTTCTCCAGGTCTTCATCCAAAAGCCTTACATTTAAGGGAACAGGTACCGCCCCCAGGTTCCACAACGCCACAATAAGTATAATAAACTCAGCATTGTTTGAGCTTAGAATAGCCGCGTGCATCCCCTTTTTTACGCCCATAGACCGCAGGAAAGCCGCATAGGCACCGGCGCGCCTTATAAGTTCGCTGTAGGTAATAGTTTCATCCCGGCTTATTATAGCGGGGCTGCCTTCCGGCACCTGAAGATATTTATTAAAAAAGTAGAAATCTGTCATAATTAATTAAAGCTGTTAAATCTTGAGCCCTTGACTTTTATAACACCGCCCTTAATTTCAAACGGGTCGCAATAAGGCTCGTTTTGAAGAAAACCCTTTGTTCCAAGCCCGTGCGCCAAAGAGCCATTGGATGCCGCGGCAAGAAATATTGCAGCGCTTCTTCCAACTGAAGTTTCAAAAGAGGAAGATATGACGCTTTTATTTCCTGAGGCTTCAGCATTGTGCATGATCTTTAATGCAGACGTAATTCCGCCAAGCATCATAGGCTTTAGTATAAGATGAGCCCCGGGAGCTTTTTCTATTACTTCCAGAGCGTCACTTGTGCTCCTTATTATCTCGTCAGCAGCAAGAGGAATCTTTGACTCTTTCACAAGACGGAAGAAATCTTCTTTTCCCATTACCGGCTGCTCAATATATTCAGGACTTAACTCCTCCAGCTCTTTTATGTATTTCAAGGCTTCAGGAAGCGTCCACTTCCCGTTTACATCCAGGCGTATATTTATTTTACTGCCGAAGTGTTCCCTTAAAAGCCCGACTGATTTTATATCTTCAGAAAAATTATCCCGCCCGGCTTTTAGTTTAATCGTCCTGAAGCCTTCACTTACAAGCCTCAGGGCTTTACTTAAAACTTCATCGGGGCTAAGAAGCCCAATAAGACCGTTTACATGAACTTCTTCCTTCAGATGTACATTCAGGAGCCTGTCCGGGGAAGTCTTTTCATTAAGCGCCCTGTAGTTAAGCCAGGCCTGTTCAAGCCCGTGCCTGAGAGCAGGAAGAGCTTCCAGGGTCTCAAGTTTCTTTTGAAATCCTTCGGGGTCAAATAAAAGGGATTTATTTACTGTTAGACCAAACAGGTTTTGAAGGGCATTTTCAGCCTCGCTATAGCTCTCGCTTCCGAATTCCGGAAGAGGGGATGCTTCCCCCAGGGCAGTTTCATTCTCACTTAAACTAATGGCAATAAAAAATCCCTTACGGCTTCTTATCACCCCTCCTGAAGTAAGAAAGGGCTCATTTAATTTTATGTCGTAAGGGATATATTTTATTTCCGGCGGCTTCATATAAGAATGCCGATTGCAAAAAGGAACCCGTAAAGGGCTGAAAGTTTAGCCGTCAGCTCCAGCGTCTTATTTAAGTAGGAGCCCTCAAGCGAATAGAGCATCTTTATCAGGTGGAAGCCCAGAGGTATTGTAAGAAGAGGCAGAAAGACCCAGATATCCTGCTTATAAATCGTAAAAATGACTACAGGCGTAAGATAGCTTACACCAAGAAGAATTATATACTGCAGCCGGGCAAACCTTTTGCCGAATATAACGGCAGTGGTCCTCTTGCCTGCCGCACGGTCTTCCTCACGGTCACGATAGTTGTTAACAACAAGAATATTTGTTATGAGCGCACCTACGGGAATTGAGGCCCAGACAGAAAGAGCCGAAAACCTTAAGGCCTGCACGTAGAAAGTGCCCACAGTTCCAACGAGCCCGAAGAAAAGGAATACAAATACATCCCCCAGCCCGTTATATGCCAATGGGTAAGGCCCTGCCGTATAAGCCATTCCTGCAAGAATTGACAGGACTCCTATAATAAACACAGGCAGGCCCCCAAGATAAACCAGGTACATGCCCAAAAGAAATGCCGTACCGAAAACCATGGCAATGCCAATCTTCATTTCTTTAACTGAAATCAGCTCGTTTGCCAGAACCCTCAAGGGTCCCGGGCGGTCTTTTTTATCCGTCCCGGCAAGAAAGTCGTAAAGGTCATTTACAAAGTTCGTCCCTATCTGAATAAGGAGTGAACACAAAAGTGCCACTAAAGCCGCAAGTGGCATGAAGGAGCCTTCGTAGGCCGCCAGTGCTGTTCCAACCAGTACGGGCACTATAGCCGCTGGAAGCGTCTTAGGGCGGCTTGCCAGAACCCACGCCTGAAATTTATTTGGATATTTATCGTTTGACATCTTATAATTTTTCTTCGTTTTCAGAAAGAGCACTATGGCAGTCTTGGGAATTTATTAAAATCAGGCTTTCTTTTTTCCAGATAGGCTTTTTTACCTTCCTGCGCTTCTTCACTCATATAGTAAAGCAGTGTTGCATTGCCTGCCAGTTCCTGTATCCCCTGCTGCCCGTCCAGCTCGGCATTAAAAGCAGATTTAAGCACGCGTATTGAAAGAGGGCTCTTCTCCAGTATCTCTTTAGCCCACTCAACACCTTCTTCTTCAAGATTTTCTACCGGAACAACTTTATTTACAAGCCCCATATCCACGGCTTCCTGCGCGTTATACTGCCGGCAGAGGTACCATATCTCGCGGGCCTTCTTCTGCCCCACGAGCCTTGCAAGGTAGCTTGCGCCGAAGCCGCCGTCGAAGCTCCCGACTTTGGGGCCTGTCTGCCCGAAAATGGCGTTATCGGCTGCAATCGTAAGGTCGCATACAACATGAAGCACATGGCCGCCGCCTATTGCATAACCTGCAACAAGCGCAATTACGGGCTTCGGTATGCTGCGTATTAACTTCTGAAGATCCAGTACATTAAGCCTCGGCACGCCATCGTGCCCTACGTAACCCTGGTCTCCCCTTATCCTCTGGTCGCCTCCGGAGCAGAATGCATACTTGCCGTCTTTTGCCGGACCCTGACCTGTAAGCAGTATGACGCCGATTTCGGGATCCTCCCTTGCGTCAATAAAAGCATCGTACATTTCCATTACCGTCTCGGGTCTGAAAGCATTTCTGACCTCGGGGCGGTTGATGGTAACTTTGGCTATGCCATCCATCTTCTCATATATGATATCCTGGTATTCCTTAGCCTTCTGCCAGTCGAATTTCATTGTCTTAATCCTCTCACTGTTGTTTATAAGGACGTCCTGTAGTCCTCAAAATTTAACCTTCAGCCTTTTGTAAGCCGGTTAAAAACCTGTTTAACAAATTTAAGAAATTTTCAGGTCTTTCTAAATGGGTATTATGCCCTGCACTTTCTATTACCTCATGCTCCGAAAGTTTTATTTTCCGCGACATTCCAATGTTAATGCCTGTAAACTTTTTATCCAGCTCTCCTGTAATAAGCATTGTTCTGCAGTTTATGTTCTCAAGTTTATCCCACAGCTGCGGCATCACTCCCGTTGAAAAACCCCTGAGAGAGTTGGCAAGCCCTGTTTTGCTGTTATTTATTTTCTTCTGCTTTACTTCGGCATAGACATTTTCAGGCAGCTTTTTAAGTGTGGCAAAAAGAGGCACATCCATCCAGTAATCAGCAAAAGCCTCAATCGGATTGTTTTCAATGAACTCCGCAAGCCTCAGGTCTGAAGAGGCACGCTCACGCCTTTCATTTTCATCAATAATACCTGCTGTTGCACTTTCAAGAATGAGTCCTTTCAGCAAGCCCGGATTTTCAACCGCAAATGACAGGGCTGCGCGCCCTCCCATGGAATAGCCCGCTAAAATTACTTTCTTAAGATTAAAGTAGTGAATAACGCCAAGTATCTGGTTTGAAATTGCCTCTGCTGAATAAAGCGATGCATCGGCAGGAGAAGAGCTTCTCCCGTGGCCTATTATGTCTATGGCGTATGGGCTATAGCCTTGCGGAAGCCGGTTGAAGAGGAACTTCCAGTCGCCTGAAGAACCGGTAAAGCCGTGCAGGAATACTACAGGAGTTGCCCCTTCGGATGAAGAATGAGGGGTTTCAACATTTAATTCTGTGTCTTTTAATTTTATTATCATGAGTCTATGGGGAATGTTAATACTCAAATTTACAACTTTTTGTAATTTCCCGTTGAGAAATAATTTCCCCTTATAAGACAGCCTTATCTTGCTAATTTTTCACTGGCACTGTAAACATCTTTGTATTATCATCCCAGTAAACCACGCGTTTTTTTTTCTTCCACCATTTAAGAAGCGTTTTCTGAATATCTTTTTGTTCTTCAAAAGACGTATTCAGAAGATCCCGTGAGAATATTTCCTTCAGGTCTTTGAACTCACCCCATTTTTCAATTGCCAGCCAGGCTATGCCGTTTATTTTTTTGATACCTTCAGCAATTGAAGATATATCAAGCGTGTCTGTTAAAGTGTTGATAAGAAGTGGGAATATCTCCTTGTCAGGGTTAAGCTTCAGATTGGAGTTTGTGCTGAATTTATACCGGACACCAAGAATTGTGTAGACTATCATATCCCGGGAAAGCGTATCTGTTGTTTTACCATATGCCCCAACAAGCTCGTTAAGAATATTTTTCTTGCTGACGTAGACCAGGGCGTGAGACAGGACGGATTTTTTCTCCAGCGGGTTCTTAAGTACCATATTTTTCAGGAGCGGCTCTTCAGCCAGGCTGTCTATTGCAAATACGCTTTTATAAAAAGCGCTTACGCTTCTTTTATTATTTTCATCAAGCCGGGCCACAAGTGAATCCACCCTTGCCTCCTGTGAAGAGGGAACTTGTGCAAATGCGCGGGAACAGCCAAATATAAGAAGGACACAGGCAAATAATATTTTACTCATAACTCACATTTAATTTTTCATAGCTGCATTTATACAAATGAATTACAGCCTCATGTTCCCGCACAAAAACTGCGTCAGCAGTTTTCTATCTGTAGCCCAGGGTATCAAATCCCCGCAGGGGATGCAGACACCCTGGGTTATGAATAACCAACACACCCCACCCCACAAAAAAAAAACCAAAAACCACGCGAGTGGTTTTATGTCTGTTACCTGTATTCCGTCATATTACATTAAACATCATATTACATTAAACATCATATTACATAAACGCCATATTATATTAGCATAGATCACTTAAGCAGCATCATCTTCCGGGTTTTAATTTCCCCTCCCGACTGGAGCTTGTAGAAATACATGCCTGAGCTTACCTGGCTTCCGCGGCTGTCGCGGCCATTCCAAATAGCGGTTTTCCGCCCCGCCTGCTCATACTCATCTACAATTGTTGCAACTTCACGCCCATCCATTGAATAAATTTTTAAGACTACCCTTCCCTCTTTCGGTATGTCGTAGCTGATCCGTGTTGATGGGTTAAAGGGATTCGGGAAATTCTGGTGCAGCTCAAAGACCTTTGGAACCTCTATGTCTTTTAAGACAGCTGTCATTTCACCTATAACAACGTTTACAGGACGGCTGTAAATTGCCAGGTCCTTTGCAATGCCGCTTGTAATCATACAGTTGTATGAACCTGAGGCAAGTGAATCTTTGGGATTAAGATTAAAAACATCCGAGTTCGCCCCCGGAATCATAATTTCATTTTTGAACCACTGATACCTGTTATCCGACCCGCCTACTTTAACCGAGAGTTTAATTACATCCCCGGTGTGTATTATAGTGTCTGTATATTTTCCTATGCTGTCCTGCGGCCCATAGTAAAAGCTGACATTGTGGAGCTTCAGTACCGGCTCAATATCCTCAAATGTAAGGTGGTTATCATATGCTGTCAAAGTTACAAGTGACGTATCACCTGAAAAGTCGGGCAGTGAATCCAGCTCATTTACTTCAAGGTACAGGTATTGCAGTTTTCCCATTTTACCCAGAGATGCAGGAATTGAACCCGTAAGAAAATTCTGGTTTAAGGACAGGTAAACCAGGCTCTTCAGGTTTCCAAGCTCTTTAGGGATGCTGTCGGTTAAAAGATTGTTGTTAAGATATAAATACTTAAGACTATCCATGCTCCCCATCTCTTTGGGGATTGAGGAAAGCCTGTTGTACTGCAGCTCCAGTTCATCAAGATTTTTAAGACCTCCGATTGAAGCCGGTAGCTCGGTTATGTGGTTGTACCTGAGTGAAAGGATCTTAAGATTTTTCAGTCCGCCTATTTCCAGAGGAAGTTTTGTCAGGCGGTTATTATCCAGATACAATTCCTTTAAGTTGTTAAGGCTGTCAACCGCCTGGGGCACACTGCTTATTAGGTTACCCCTTAGGTCAAGCTTTGCAAGCAGCCTCATTCCCGTAATCTCTGGAGGAATTGAAGTAATCTGGCATCCATCGGCATAAAATTCAATCAGGCTGTCCATATGGGCAATTTCCAGGGGGATTTCAGGAACAGGGTTTACTCCAACGTTAAGCACCCTGAGAGAACTCATGTGGCTTAAAAATAAGGGAATGTCGGGAAGAAGATTCCCTGAAATAATGAGCGATCTTAAGTGTTTAAGACTTTCCAGGGAAGAAGGCACTTCTGAAATTTGGTTGTTTTCTGCTTTAAGCACTTCAAGATTCTCAAGCTTTCCAAGTGAATCCGGAAGGGCGGAAAGATAATTATCTGAAAGCTCCAGATCCTTAAGTGCCCGAAGCTCCGAGATCTCCGCAGGAACTGACTTAAGAAGATTGCTCCTAATGGAAAATTTTTCCAAAGCCTTAAGGCTTCCAATTTCATGAGGAATAGAAGTTAAACTGTTATAGTTTAAGTTTAGTTCTTTTAATTCTGTAAGACTGCCGAATGAAGGGGGAATTGAATCCTGCAGGTTATTAGCCAGCTCAAATGAAATCTTTTCAACACGGTTATTTTTTACCGTAACACCATACCACTGTCCTACAGGCATGCTGCTTAACCAGTTTGTATGATTTGTCCATGAGGAGCCTTTAGTGGAATTAAAAAAGTCTATAAGAGCCAGTGAATCCTGCCTCGTAACCTGTGAGAATATCTTTCCGGAGGAGAAAAATATAAAACATAAAGAAACAAAAACTAAAAATTTAAAAGGCTTCAAATTGGCTCCCATAATCTAATTACACATAATCTTAACCCGGCCTCAGCGTATCGGAAATATTTATACTGAAGAAAAAAGACAGACCACCCCGGCTGCAGCAGTATGTCAATAGACCGCCGCCTACAAACAATATACAAATTCTCTTAGTTTAACTGAAATAGCGAATTGGCCAAAAAAAAGAGGCCCGGCATGGAAACACTTCCCTTGCCGAGCCCCTATTATCCCAAAAATGTTTTAATTAGTCAACCCATTTATATACCCTGACATAATCAATGGCCATTGCCCTGGGGAAAATGTTGTCGTCTACACCCTGGGCTCCTCCCCAGTCTCCTCCAACAGCAAGGTTCAAAATGAAGTGGAAATTCTTGTAGAAAGGCCATGCCTGCCATCCAATATCTTCGTTCTTAAATGTAAAGTATTTGATGGAATCGACAAATAAATCTATTCTGTCGGGGTACCACTCCATGGCATAAACGTGGAATTTCGTTTCCGCATCCGGCACCGCCAGAATTGATGTTTTCTGTAAAGCCTGCCGCCAGTTATATTTGTTGCAGTGAATTGAGCCGTGGACTTTTCCCTTATCGTATCCCACGTACTCCATAATATCTATTTCGCCGTTATCCGGCCAGCCGCCGTTTCCATCTGTCCAGTTTGTAGGCAGCATCCAGATTGCAGGCCATGTCCCCTTGCCTCCCGGCAGTATGGCTCTTACTTCAAAACGCCCAAAGGTCCAGTCCCCTTTATTTGTTGAAACAAGGCGTGCTGAAGTGTATTTATGACTGTTATAGTTATCAAGTCTGGCTTCAATAACCAGAAGGCTGTCTTCAACCCTGGCATTTTCCTGGCGCCTGCTGGTATAATACTCCAGTTCATTGTTCCCCCAGCCGCTTCCGCCTACGTCATAACCCCATTTTGAAGAGTCTGGAAGCCCTTTATAATTAAACTCATCTGCCCATACAAGATTCCACCCCTTCTTCTCAGGATTCGGATCGGGCTTGTTTTCAGCAGGAGCCGGAGAGTCATTTTTACACCCAAGGATGAACAAAAGAGCCGCAAAAATAAAGTACCGTTTATGCATTACTGTCCCCATGCTTTGAATGAATATTTTTTCAGGAAAAACTGTGAAATAAACATAAACATTTCGGAACAAAATGTCATAAAAAATTACATAAACCTGAATAAAACCGGCAGCGTCAGAAACGAGAGCGCAATGCCCAGGCCTACCATCGAGGCCATCAGCTCTGGTTCCAGGTCTGCTATAATTGCAAGCGCACCTGCTGTAATCATGGGGCCCATTCCGGCCTCAAAAATCGAAACCTTTGCCGGGGCGGTAAAGATGCCCAGAGCACTGCAGATGGCAAGGGCAGCCAGCGGCGCCAGAACGAGCTTGATTAAAAGCCCCCATATCATCGGGCTTACAACAGAACGCGGCAGCCTGAAGGATATCTGAAGCCCCACGGCAAACATTACTACAGGTACCAGAGTCTGAGAAGCCATCTGAAGTACACTGACCGCAATCGGGGGATAGGTCCAGAAGCGCAGTATCAAAGCCAGAATAAGGGAAATAAAAGGGGGAAAGTAAACTACTCTTTTTACAATATCCATAATCCCGGGCTTTTTACTGCTGCCGTAAAGCGCCAGCACTATTGAGCCGTATGTCGCCAGTGCAAGAAAGCTCCCGAACTGATCGTACAAAATTGCATATGGGATGTGGCTTTCTCCAAAAAAAGCTTTTATCATCGGTATTCCAAGGAATGACGTATTCCCGAGAGGAACAACAAGAAGCAGCCCGCCTGTAATGGACCTTCTCCAGCTGAAAACTTTGGAAAGAATAATTATAAGTATGACGGAAAGCAGTATCATAACCCATGGCAGCAAAACCGGAATAATAAGTTCACGTGAAAACGAGAGCTTCGGAATATTAAGCAGTACAAGTGCAGGAAGAGGAACATAAATAACAAAAAGATTCAGCACGTGGGCCGCATTATCAGGAAAGAGTTTAAGCGGCTTTATAATGATACCAAATATCAGAAGTATAAATATTAAAAGAAAATTTTCCATATTAGTGCCAGAGATACCCGGGATTAAGACAGTTGATAAGTTTTCTTCCGACCTCGTAGTTCTCATTGATGCCTCTGAAGTTTTCCTCACCAGGCCCAAATGAAAAAACGCCTACCATATTTGCCGTATGATCGCCTGAGACAAAGGTCAGTTTCAGGTTCGAATAATTCCTCTCCCCTCCCGTTAAGGATATGCCTCCGGTTTCATGGTCAGAAGTAACAAGAACAAGAGTGCTGCCGTCTTTTTGGGCAAAGTCCAGAGCCAGGTTGACAGCCTTGTCGAAATCCTTCATTTCACCCAGGACCTTATCCTGACTTTTTGCATGCCCCCCCTTGTCTATCTGCGAGCCTTCAACCATAAGTACAAAACCTTTTTCATTATGGTTCAAGTTTTTTATTGCACAGGAAGTAAGGTCAGCCAGCGAGTAATCTCTTGACTCTGCAGGCTTCAGGTTGTCGTCTTCAAGAAGAGCAAAGTATGGCCCGTAATCATTATAAGAGGTAAGTTCATCTATGCTCTTAAAAAATTTGTATCCCCTCTCCTGCATTCTTTTGACAAGATCGGGGTTCTTCTTATCCTCATCAGCAGCGAAGAACCTTAGCCCGCCTCCAATAGCAACATCTACATTTCCTTCCGAAAGCTGCCTTGCAATTTCATTTTCCTCTGCCCTGTTCTTAACGTGGGCGGAAAAACCGGCCGGTGTCGCATTTGTAATTGTGCTCGTAACAACCAGGCCCGTTGAAAGCCCCTTGTCGTGTGCAAGCTCAAGAATGGTCTTTAGCCTGTTGCCCAGAGTGTCAACGGCAAGATAACCGTTATTGGTTCTGTACCCCGTTGAAAGTGCTGTTGCCCCGGCTGCTGAATCTGTAATCAGCTTATCGGCCGAGCAGGTAACCGAAAACCCGGTTGACCTGAAGCGGCGGAAGGCATTTCCTTTGTTAAGAAGAACTTCAGCCGTAACATCATTAAGGCCCATTCCGTCACCAATCAGTATAATGATGTTCTTTGGTCCTTTACCTTCGCGGCAGTAGGCAGGATTAAACGACGAAGAAAAGCCCAAAACAATAATAAGCAGGAGGTAAATATGTCTTTTCATCAAGAGAGATTTCCAATATTTGTCAAAATTCAGATCGTTTAAAATAAGAGCAGGAATCCGGACTGGTCAATAGATCGCCCAAATTCCTGCCTTAAAAAGTCCAGAGTGTAAATAAGTTTTATTTTATATAATCCAGCCAGCCTAACGTGTCAGGCTTTGTGCCGTACTGGATTCCAAGGATCTCATTAAACAGGTTAAGTTCAAAATCGTTAGGATCATCATGCTTGAATGTCATCGTCTTATCTTTGTAGGTAAGAGAACCTACCGATGAAATGACTGCAGCAGTACCGGTTCCGAATATGCCAAGAACGTTGCCCTTGTCATATTCTTCAATTATTTCCTGCATGCTGATTAGCCTTTCGTTAACATTTATTCCTTTACCCTTTAAAAGCTCAATTACAGTGGCTCTTGTAATACCGGGAAGAATGCTTCCAGTAAGCTTCGGTGTGGCAATTTCGTCCTTAAATCTGACGAAAATGTTCATCGTGCCTACTTCCTCGATATACTTCTGTTCAACGCCATCCATCCAAAGGACCTGCGTAAACCCTCTTTTCTGTGCTTCCTGTGTAGCCAGAAGGCTTGCAGCATAGTTAGCGGGTGTCTTGCAGTCCCCAAGTCCCTTCCTTACAGCCCTTACATAATCATCCTGGGCCAGGATCTTTACGGGTTTAAAACCCTCGGGATAATAAGCTCCCACGGGTGAAAGTATTATAAGAAGTTTATAATTTTTTGAAGGCCTGACACCTAAAAGAGGATCTGATCCATAGACAAAAGGACGGATATAAAGAGAAGTTCCCTTCTTTTCAGGTACCCATTCTTTGTCAACCTTAATAAGTTCCTTTAAGGCCTCAATCATGAATTCCTCATCCACTTCAGGTATACAAAGCCTGCGTGCGGAATTGTTCAGGCGCTTAAAATGCCTGCCGGGCCTGAAAATGGCAATTTCGCCGGAATCTGTCTTATAAGCCTTTAATCCTTCAAAAACAGCCTGCCCATAGTGAAGCACCATTGTAGCAGGACTAAACGGCATAGGTTCGTTTCCTCTGATTGTAGGATTGTGCCAGCCGTTAACTTCATCATAATCCATTTCGAATAAATGATCCGTAAAAATCCGCCCAAATTCGAGTTTTTCGGGCAGCTGTAAAGCAGTTTCTTGATGATCGTTGAGCAAGAAATTGATGTTTTGCATATAATTCACCACTTTTTATGGAATAATTGTTTTGGCCGGGATATCGGCCAAAAATGCTACGTACATATTAAGCATTTTTAATGAAACTTTAAACCCAAATTCGCAGTAAAGTTCCGAATTTCTATCAGTTATGCAACGAATATACCATATTTTCGCTGGTTTATTCACAAAAACAGCGTATTTTCTTCAAAAGAGCGTATTTCTTTAATTATAAAAATTTGTACAAAATCCGGTTTATTTTTTTATATTGTAAAATGTCCATCGGGATATTACTTTTAGTTTTAAGCATTGCCCCTTTATAAATAATTTAGAGACTCAAAACAACTTCAGCGTAATAAATGAGACTAAATGCAGAGCAGCTTACAGTATTTTTGACAAGCATCAGCATCATGCTCCTGCTGGCAAGACTCCTTGGCGAGCTCTTCATTAAGTTAAAGCAGCCTGCTATAATCGGTGAAATTCTGGCCGGCATTATTCTGGGCCCCACAGTAATGGGAACCCTCATGCCCGGCTTCTCGGCGTGGCTTTTCCCGAAAACACCCGAAATCCAGGTCGCAATGGACGGCATATTCTCTCTTGCCGTTGTAATGCTTCTGCTGGTTTCAGGACTCGAGGTCGACCTGGCTGTGGTTGTAAGGCAGAGCAAGACTGCCTTCCTTACAAGCTTTATGGGAATTATCTTCCCCTTTGCACTCGGTTTCCTTCTGGCCTATTTATATCCAGACTACTTCGGCATAAATGATGAGAATATGCGCCTTATCTTTGCCCTTTTCATGGGCACTGCCATGTCCATTTCCGCTCTTCCTGTAATTGCCCGGACACTGATGGACCTGAACTTGATAAGAACAGAAATCGGGCTCATCATACTGGCTGCTGCAATGTTCGGCGACTTGGCAGGGTGGATCATTTTTTCTCTTATACTCAGCATGATGGGTGCAGGAACCGAAGGCTTAAGCTTTTCAGACAAGATCCTCCTTATACTTGGCTTTACGCTTTTCATGCTTCTAATCGGAAGAAAAATTGTAAATAAAATTTTTCCCTACATTCAGAATTACTTTGTCCATCCGGGCGGAGTGCTCAATTTTATTTTTATTCTTGGATTCCTCTGCGCGGCATTCACGGAGTTCATTGGTGTTCACGCAATATTCGGGGCCTTTATTGTTGGAATTACTATTGGCGACACGGCACACTTAAGGGAGAAGACAAGGGAGATTGTGCATCAGTTTGTAACCAACATTTTTGCACCGCTGTTCTTTGTTTCAATCGGCCTGAGGGTAAACCTCCTGACCAACTTCGATCCCCTGCTTGTCCTGATAATTATTTTTATAGCATTTGCCGGCAAAGTAATAGGATGCGGACTCGGGGCATACTGGGGCGGAATGACCAGGCAGGATTCAATGGTTATCGGTTTCGGAATGAACTCGAGGGGTGCAATGGAAATAATACTTGGCCTCCTGGCCCTTCAGTTCGGACTCATACAGGATAAGGTGTTTGTTGCCCTGGTGATAATGGCTGTCTTTACTTCACTGGTAAGTGCTCCTGTTATGAACTACTTCCTTAAAGGCAGAAGGGAGTTTTCATTCAGGGATATTTTAGACCGCCAGATGTTCATTATCAGCAGCGCACCCGATAAACTCTCTGTAATAAAGGAGATGGTTTCGCTTGCGGCAAAAAAATATAACATTGACGAGGAAGATCTCTTCGAGCAGGTAAAAAGCCGTGAAGAACTGATACCAACCGGTATTTCAAACTATCTTGCCATACCTCACGCAAAGACAAAAATAAACCGCCCTGTTGCCGTCCTGGCATATCACAAAGGGGGTTTGGATTTTGAAGCCCCGGACGGGCTCCCGGCAAAACTCATCTTTCTTCTTCTTACACCTCAGAACAAAAGTGAGCTTCAGCTGAAGCTTCTTGCCGAAATTGCCAACAGGTTCAGGGACAAAGAAGCCGTAGAAAAGATTATCAGTACAGACAATCCCGAGGCCATCCTTTCCGCGCTGAAAAACACATAAGAAGTTTTTAGGGCATTATTTTGACACCATATGAATATTTTTGTATGTTATACAAAATATCGGCTGAGAAATAATACCTTGCTCACGACGGGGATAATCTAATGAGTATAAAAATAGAGAATGAATTTCTGCTGCTTGCTGAAAATACAAGCGATATTATATTCTTATTTAAGAACTGCCTCAGCCTTATATATGCAAATTCAATTGCAGAAAGAGAACTTGGAATTTCCCCCGCCCTCATCCTTGGAAAGGATATTTCATCTTTGGGCTTTTCCTCTGACGTTACCCGGCTTTGGGAAAAACACCTGTCGGAAGTTTTAGAAAAAGGTGCCGTGGTTTCCTTCCGGTTTACTTTCGATTCACCTTCAGGCGCCTTAAGCTATGAGGCGAGGCTCATTCCTCAATTCGATTCCCGGCTTAAAGCCAGAATTATTATCGCAGTTTTAAGAAACATTACAGAATCAGAACTGGCCTGTAATAACATGAAGCTGGCGCATTCATTCAATGAACGCAACCTTTTGATGAATTCACTGAAGGAAAGCGAAGACAACATAAGGGCCATACTGGATGCCACGCAGGAATCCGTTTTTATGTGCGACGCAAAAGGTAATTTTATTGTCGCCAATCTGATGGCGTCCCAAAGGCTGAACTGCCCCATAAATGAGATTGCGGGACGCAATATGTCCGACTTCTTCCCTCCTGAGGTTGTATCGTACAGGATGAAGCATGTCCGTGAAGTATTCACTTCCGGCAAAGCAGCAGTCTTTGAAGACGAATATAACAATGAGATCTTCAGGCATAACCTCTTCCCTGTTTTCGAAAATGGCCAGGTAACCCGGCTTGTATGCTACAGCCAGGATATTACAGAACACAAAAAAACCGAAGAACAATTAAGAAAACTCTCAAGAGCCGTGGAACAGGCTCCCAGCAGCATAGTCATCACCGATAAAAAAGGACGCATTGAATATGTAAACCCAAAATTCACAAGCCTGACAGGATATACTTCCGAAGAGGTGATGGGACATAGTCCAAGTATAATGCAGTCAGGCAGGACGGACCCGGCGACTTATAAGGATCTCTGGAGCACAATTAAAAGCGGAAATCAGTGGCAGGGCACGCTCTTGAACAGAAAAAAAACAGGAGAACTGTTCTGGGAATCTATCAGCATATCTCCTGTTGTAGACCCTGCCGGGGATATTACGCACTTCACTGCGGTTAAAGAAGATATCACAAGACAGAAAAAAAGAGAGGAACAGCTCTATAAGCTCAACAGAACGCTTACTGCACTTAGGCATAGCGGTGAAGCTCTTGTAAGGGCATTGGATGAAAAATCCTACCTGAATGAAATCTGCAGAATTGTCGTTGAAGACTGCGGCCATGCCCTCATGTGGATCGGCTATACTCAAATGGATGATTATAAATCAGTCATTCCTGCAGCCTCGGCAGGATTTGATCAGGACTATCTGAAGCAGTTAAAGGTGTCGTGGGCCGATACAGAACGGGGCCGGGGCCCTACAGGCAGAGCAATCAGGACGGGGGAAGTAGTTTTATGCCGGAGCATCCCTGACGACCCGAACTTTAAACCCTGGCACAGCGAGGCCGCTAAACGCGGGTTTGCCTCCTCGGTTTCCCTTCCACTTAAGAATGGGAAAACTGCTTTCGGGGCTATCACCATTTATGCCTTGGAACCCGACAACTTTTCAAATGATGAAGTAAATCTGCTCTCAGAGCTTGCAGAGGATCTGGCATATGGAATTACAATCCTCAGGCTGCGCGAAGAACACAGGCTTGCCGAGGTCGAACTCAAAAGCCACAGGGATCATCTTGAACTGCTGGTTCAAAACCGGACACAGGAGCTTGAAACTGCAAATGAAATACTTAAGGAGGCCCAGAAAGTAGCCCATATAGGCCACTGGCGGCTTGACCTTGCTGCAAACCATCTTTTATGGTCCGATGAGATATTCAGGATTTTTGGAATTAAACCAAACTCCTTCGGGGCAACGCTTGAAGCGTTTATGCATTTCGTCCACCCGGATGACCGCCAGCTGGTGGCATCATCCTTTATGGATTCAGTTGAGAACAGGACTCCTTATTCCGTCGAGCATAGAATAATCCGCCCCGGGGGCGAAATACGCATTGTTCATGAACAGTGCATAAATCACTACGACACATCCGGGCACCCTCTGTATTCCCTCGGTGTGGTTCAGGATATAACCGAACTTAAAAGGGTCCAGAAGGAAATCGAGGAACACAAAAACCGGCTTGAAGAACTTGTAAGGGTCAGAACCGAAGAACTTGCAGTAACCAACAGCCAGCTCAAAATTGAAATCGAGAAGAAAAAACAGGTGGAGCTCCTGCTCAAAGAGTCACTTAAAAAGGAAAGAGAGCTTAATGAACTTAAATCCAGGTTCATTTCAACAATTTCACATGAATTCAGGACTCCCCTTACTTCTATACTCTCGTCAATGCAGCTGGTCCAAAGATACAGGAAAAGATGGGACGACATAAGAATTGACGAGGAGTTCCTGAGGGCAAAGAATTCCATTTTTTATCTCACGCAGCTGCTTGATGACATACTGACTATCAGCCATGCCGAAAGCGGGAAGATCATATTCAGCCCGCAATCAATCGACCTAAGTGAATTTTGCCTTAAAATTATTGAAGAAGTAAAACATCTGGCGGAAGAGTCTCATAACTTCTCTTTTTCTTATACTGCAGATGAAAGATTTTTTGCGCTCGACCCAAAACTGCTCCGCTTCATTATTATTAATCTGCTTTCAAATGCATTTAAGTATTCACCCGACGGGGGCAGCATTCAGCTTAATGTTTCATCAACACTTTCATCCGTACAGATAGAAGTCTGCGATGAAGGAATCGGCATCCCCAAGAAAGACAGGATTCACCTGTTTACGCCATTCTTCAGAGCCGACAATACTTCCGAAATAGAAGGCAAGGGGCTTGGGCTTTCAATTGTTCAGAAATCGGTAGAGCTTCATGAGGGTACTATCAGCTGCTCTTCGAGACTGGGGAAAGGAACAAAATTCATAGTAAAGATTCCGAGGGGGAAAAATGACGAAAAAAATACTGGTGATCGAGGATGACAAAACAGTCCGCCAGAATATAACTTCACTGCTTCACGAGGAAGGCTACACAGTCTTTTCATCCGGCGACGGCGAGGAAGGATTGCTGACTGCAGGAAAGGTGCATCCAGACCTTATTATATGTGATATCATGATGCACGGCCTGGATGGCTATGGCGTGTTTATCAGGCTTTCAAAAGACCCTGCAACAAGGACGATACCATTTATTTATCTTACCGCCAAGGTTGAAAAGGAAGATATAAGAAGAGGCATGAGCCTTGGGGCTGATGATTATATCTTTAAGCCGTTTGATGCCGATGACCTTCTTAATTCAATTGCCTCAAGGCTCAAAAGAATTGAAACGATTAAAGCTGATATTGATTCTCCAAAGGAAGATAATGACAACAAAAAATATTCTATCGACGATAAGCTCTTCGTACAGGTCAATAACAGGCCTCACCTTGTAAATATCTCAAGCATTATTGCCATCAGCGCTGAAAAGCAATATTCAACCTTAAAGACATCCGACGGCAAATCATACCTGTTAAGGAAAACATTGACGAACTGGGAAAAGCTGCTGCCGGAAAACAAATTTCTAAGAATTCACCGCTCTACCATAATTAATATAGATTACCTAATTAAAATGGAAACCTGGTTCAATTCGGGTTATCTGGTTTACCTCAAAGGCACCGATAAACCATTTGAAATCAGCAGGAGGTATTCAATTAAACTCCGGGGCCGCCTGCTTAAGTAGGAACACGATTCTCTCACAATTCACTGCACGCGCAAAGACCATGACTCTTTGCGCGTGCAGCTTCAGTAAACCGCATTATTCGCAACCGCCCGGAACAGCCATAGACCTTTTATTCCACTAAAATTCCTTTCATTCCAAATCTCTGCCTTTATCCTGAAAATGATGTTATCATAGATAAACCACAGGATTAATTGGAATATCTGATGAAAACCCGTAAAACGATTTTGGTGGCTGAGGACAACAAGCTGATAAGGAATAGTTTAATTGATTTTCTCATGAATGAGGGGTTCGGCGTCATTGCTGCAAAAAACGGCGCGGCGGCTTTTATGCTCACCCTTGAATTTATGCCCGACCTGATTTTTTCTGATATCCATATGCCTGTAATGAATGGAATGGAATTGCTGGAAAAATTAAAAACTGATCCCTGTACTTCATTCATCCCTCTGATATTTCTCACTGCGGATGTTGATTTCCGGGAACTGAAGACCGGCATTCCCAAAGGAGCTGCGGGCTGCATACTGAAACCCTTTACATTCAGCGAAATACTAAGAGCTATCAGCATTCACCTGCCGGATAATGGCAGCTGAAGGTTTCTATAAAACACAAATCAACATCCATTAACAATACGAGGGGATAATGGCAAAATACGCCTTAACAATGCTTATACTTCTGGTTATGGTCTTTGTGTCTGATGATCTGGCACAAACTCCTGCCCCCGCAAACGGGGATTACCAGTCGGCTGCCACCGGGGTCTGGGAAGATCCCGCTACATGGCAGAAATACAATAACGGGGTCTGGGAAAGTTCCACCGACTTTCCAGCAAGCCAAACTTCACTGACCGCTGCCAAAATCAATATACAAAGCGGCACCACGGTTACCTTAACTGCTCCCAAAACAGTAAGGAACCTGTGGCTGAACGGAGTCTTGGTTACTTCTTCAACTAACCTGCTTACGGTTCTTCCAAACTACAGCATAACAGGCGGTAGCCTGACAGCCTATGTTGACGGACCCGTTGCGGCTCAGGTGAACTCAACTGCAATGCGCGTGCTTAAATTCCCTGTCGGCAAAGCAGGCCAGGGAAGGCCCGTGGAATTTACAGTTGCCCACAAGTCCACAGCACTTACTACCTTTACGGCAGAATTGATCGTGGGAGCGCCCCCGATCTATACAATGCCCGCCACTATAGGGCAGATATACCAGACCAGATACGTCAGAATATTAAAAACAGGGACAAACATTACTTCAAATGCCCAGATCAAGTTAAGTTACGATACAGATGATGGTGTAGGAAATAACTACGGACAGCTCAGAATAGCAAAAAACGATATTAATGCAAACTGGGTCGATATCGGGGGAATCGGTACTTCGCCCGTAACAGGTACAATTATTTCATCGGCTACTTTAATGGCTAACTACGGCAATTCTGATGCAACCGGAACAATATTCGCCCTTGGAAGCACAATTACGCTTCCCAAGATCACCGGTAATGCCGGAATGGCAGGCGTTGTCTTAAGTTACATGGACGGGACATTGAAGACTGTTACCACCGATGCTGCCGGAAACTACAGCATAAGTGTGCCTTACGGCTGGTCCGGTACAGTTACGCCTGCACTTGCAGGATACAATTTCACTCCGCAGAACAAGGTCTACAGCAACGTTATTCAAGACGTAAAAGCAGAGAACTATACACCTGCTTCCATTTACAACGATTACAGAACCTCATCAATCGGCAACTGGGAAGACCCGGCCATCTGGGAGGCCTTCGACGGCACCAACTGGATACCTTCTCCCAATTACCCGATAGCTGTTACCGGTACAGTTACGCTCAATCCGGAGGCCCTGGTCAGCCTTAACTCTAAGTTAACAATCCTCAGCGGCGGGGTACTGGACAATAAAGGGATTCTGGACGTCAGCTCAACTTTAACCATTAGTGCCGGGGGGGTGCTCAGAAACGAGGGGACCCTAGAAAATCCGAATGTAGGAACTTCAACTTCCCCAAACTACACAGGATATCTTTACGTATACGGTACATATGAGCACGCACAAAATGCCGGAATGGCCGGCCTTTCCGGCAACTTCGGATATACGAGCACTACATGGTACGGCGGTTCCACCTGCCTTATTACGGGCGTTATTGATGCCGCCCCCACATTCCCGACACAGACAGCAATGTACAGCGCCACCATGGTATGGGACTGCCCTAATCAGACAGGGGACGCTTTCCTGAACCTGAACAGCAGCAGCTTTTATACCGCCGGCGGCATTACTGTGCTCAACAGCAATTCACAACAGATCTACCTTTTCTCAGGCCAGGGTACAAATGTCAGGAATATAGTTGTAAGCGGACCGAATTCAAAACTGACCGCCTTCAGCAGAATGAGCCAGGGTATTGAATACCTCTTCTTCTCTTATTGCGATAACCTGACGGTCGAAAAGGGCGGGGAGTTCTACATCTGCACTGAACCCGGAACGAATGTTCATTATGCTTCTATCAACATAAGGAATAACCTGACTGTATCTTCCGACTCCAAAGTCGGAACTTACAGCAACCCTGCGTTTGGCGGCATAAGCTATTCCAGATTTGTCTTCGGGGTTAATCCAAATAAAACTCCGCATACAATTAATACCGCGGGACTAATCCCAATTATAGGCATGGATGACAGAACTAACAGCCTGAACTACTTTATATCCTATGATGTAATACTAAATTCACCGCTGAGGGCCAATGTGCTGGATATGAGCGGCAGAATAACTTCCAACGGAAACCTGATTACAATTCCTCCGGGCGGCAGCATTACAGGAGGAAGCAAAACCGGTTTTACGGATGGACCCATTGCTTTTCAGGTTGCATCCGCTTCACCTGTAGAAATGAATTTTCCTCTTGGGAAAGGCACCTCAGGCTACTTTGCAAAACTTAATGTAACTGATGCAGCTTCTGAACTGACAACTTATACTGCAGAAATGATTACCGGGACACCGCCGGCTAATAATCTTTTCCCCTATTTAAGCGCAGTTTCTTCCGTCAGATATTTTACAATTTCAAAGTCTCCAAATTCCGGGGTTCAAAGTGCAGCCTTAACAATGAATTATGATGCGGCTGATAATATAAGCGACAGCTCACTGGTACGCGTTGTAAAAAATGACGGCTCCGGTAAATGGATAAACCTTGGAGGCACCGGCTCTGCACCCGGAACAGGAGTTGTCACTTCAAGCGTAAATTTTTCAGATTTCTCCGGGAATATATTCCTCCTTGGAAAAGCTTCCTCTGTTCCTCTGGGCCTGGTAAGCTACTGGAAGCTTGATGAGCAGACCTCTGGAAGCTACGCGGACTTTCTTCAGGTAAATAACGCCTCGGGAACTACTACCCCCAATCTTCAGGGCAGGGTTGGATCATCTCAGGATTTTGACGGCACCACTTCAAAACTGACGGTTCCGGCAAATCCATCACTTGACTTTACTTCCCTGGGAAGCTTCTCTGTGGAAATGTGGTTCAAAGCCCAGACTCCGCCTTCAGCATTCCAGGCCCTTATTAGCCGGAGCATCTCCTCAAATGGAGCCACCTGGTACGTGGGCGTAAACCCTGTAAATGGCAAGGCCCGCTTCTATTTATCAGGCGGGGGACAGACTGCTTCACTCTACGGTACAACAGTAACCGACAACCAGTGGCACCACATTGCCGCTACAAGAAACGGAACTACCGGTGACATAAAACTCTATGTTGACGGCGCTCTTTCTGCAACTATGAACAAGAGCTTCAGCGTGGACTTTGCTTCACCTGTCTCTAAGCTTGAAGTGGGAAGCTTACTTGGCGGAAGCCTCTTAAAAGGAACACTTGACGAACTGGCTTTCCATAACACTGAACTTTCTGCTTCCGGGATCCTGAAGCATTTTCAGAACGGCGCACTGGGTCAGGGCTACATCCTTTCACCCGAACCGGTCATTACTTCTTCACCGGTAATAGCTGCCACAGTGGGCGTACTTTATACATATGACGTAAATGCAACAGGAACTCCTGCTCCGGCGTATTCACTTACAGCGTCTCCTGACGGGACTATGACAATTGATCCTGTAACAGGAGTAATCCGCTGGACCCCGTCTGCCGCCGGAACTTTCCAGGTAAGCGTTAAGGCTGATAACGGGCTTAATCCTGCTGCGGTTCAGACGTTTTCAATCACTGTAGCACAGGCACCTTATTCAGGCATGATCAGCTACTGGAAGCTGGATGAGCAGACCTCAGGAAGTTATTCCGATTTTAAGAAGATAAATAATGCCGCCGGAAGCTCCAGTCCTGTTCTTCAGGGGAAAGTCGGCGGTGCACAGTATTTCGACGGCGTAACTTCAAAGATCTCTGTTCCAGCCAGTGCTTCGCTTGACTTTACTTCCAAAGGAAGCTTTTCACTTGAAGCCTGGTTCATGTCCCAGACTCCCCCTTCACAGTTCCAGGCTATCTTAAGCCGGAGCTTCTCCTCTACAGGAGCAAACTGGTACATGGGCATTAACCCCACCAATGGAAAAGCAAGATTCTACATCTCAGGTGGCGGTCAGACAGCGTCACTCTATGGCACAACTGTTACAGATAACCAGTGGCACCACATTGCAGCTACAAGAAATGGTGCAACGGGTGATATCAAGCTATATGTCGACGGAGTGCTCACTGCCGGCACTAACAAGAGCTTTAATGTGGATTTCTCCGGTTCCACTTCAAAGCTTGAAGTAGGGAGCTTCCTGGGGGGCAGCCTCCTTAAAGGAACTCTTGACGAAGTGGCAATCCACAGCGCTGAACTTTCAGCATCAGAGATACTTCAGCACTTCCAGAACGGAATGGCAGGCCAGGGCTACATACTTTCACCTGAACCGGTCATTACTTCGTCTCCTGTGACAGCGGCCACGGTGGGTGAACTGTACTCCTATGACGTAAATGCTGCCGGGACACCTGCTCCAACGTATTCACTGACAGCGTCCCCCGATGTAGCCATGACAATAGACCCCGCAACCGGACTTATTCAGTGGACTCCCGCACTGGCCGGAACTTTCCAGGTAAGTGTAAAAGCAGATAACGGACTTAATCCTGCTGCGGTTCAGACATTTACAATCACAGTTGCCGAGGCTACTGTAACTCCTGCCGGTCTGGTGAGCTACTGGAAGCTGGATGAGCAGACCTCTGGAAATTATGCTGATTTCCTTCAGGTAAATAATGCCTCGGGAACTACTACCCCCAACACCCAGGGTAAGGTTGCTTCGGCTCAGGATTTTGACGGCACCACCTCAAAACTGACGGTTCCGGCAAATACATCACTCGACTTTACTTCCAAGGGAAATTTCTCGGTTGAAACCTGGTTCAAGGCCCAGACTCCTCCTCCAGCCTTCCAGGCCATTATAAGCCGGAGCTTCTCCTCTACAGGAGCCAACTGGTACATTGGAATAAATCCTGTAAATGGTAAGGCCCGCTTCTACTTGTCAGGCGGAGGCCAGACGGCTTCACTCTACGGCACAACAGTAACCGACAACCAGTGGCACCACATTGCTGCAACCAGGAACGGCTCAACCGGTGACGTAAAACTCTATGTTGACGGAGTACTCTCAGCCTCTATGAACAAGAGCTTCAGCGTGGATTTTTCATCACCAGCGTCAAAACTCGAAATCGGAAGCTTCTTAGGCGCAAGCCTCTTAAAAGGTACTCTCGATGAGCTGGCTTTCCATAACACAGAGCTTTCTTCTTCCGAGATTCTAAAGCACTTCCAGAACGGTGTAAATGGATTAAACTACTGGGGACAGGATGGCTCTACCAGGACATTCAAGGTAAGCGCCAGCCCCGTTTTTGAAAAGTTCTCCACCTCGGCAAGTGAAAATAACGTAAGACTTACCTGGCATACAAACTTAAACGTAGCGGGTAATTTTGAGCTTGAGAGAACTTCAGCCGGACAAGGCAGCTGGAAGAATATCGCCCTTGTTTCCTCTGAAGGGCTGAAGGATTTTGAATTCAGTGACAAGGTTCCTTCAGACGGGAAATACTCATACAGAGTTAAATTCATCAGCAGGAACGGAGGATACGCCTACTCTGATGTGTCCGACGTTGAAATACTCCCCCGTGAGTATAACCTCGTGCAGAATTATCCTAACCCGTTTAATCCTGCTACAACAATCAGCTATGAACTGCCGTCTCTAAGCAGGGTAAACCTTACCATTTACAATATGCTCGGCGAGAGGGTCGCTGAACTGGTCAATGAGATCCAGTCTGCCGGATCATATAAGCAGGTATGGAATGCAAGCCGCCTTGCAAGCGGGATTTACCTGCTCAGGATGGAATCCAGGGATGTTGCTTCGGAAAGAAGCTTCGTCAGGACATTAAAAATGATAATGATGAAGTAACGGAAATCCTCCCGCTCCCCCCAGGAGAGTTCATATGGGGTTGGAAAACCCCTATGGACTCTCAATTTTTCACTGAGTAAGGGGGCAGATGCGGCCTCCGGGCTTTTGAGTATTAAATAAATATTTAAGTAATAACTCAAGATACTACTATGGCATTAGAAATATTATCAAACCAGATTAAAAAGCTGTGCATCCGTCATTTCCTTCTGATGGACATAATCATCTTTTTCTTCAATCCTTATCTGGCACTCTTCATCCGTCTGGATGGAACGGTAAACTGGGATTTGTACAGCTCCCCGCTGCTGGTTTATTCCCTGTTATTCACCTTAATTAAACTGGCTGTTCTTGGAGTAAGCAGGTTCTACGGCAGACTCTGGCGCATGGCAAGTGTGGATGAATTGGCTTATGCTATATTTATCTCTGCAGTTGCAGTAGCTGTTGAGTTTTCTTTTTTCTATGCCCTGGAAAAGTCACAGGTTCACCCGTTTGTCATTTTCCCGGTGTCACTTCCTTTGCTTGATGGAATCTTCAGCATGATTACCATAGTCTCTATCAGGTTCAGCATCCGCTTTATCGACCTTGCCAACCAGAAGGTATTACTGAAAAAGCATCCGATGCAGAGTGTCCTGATTGCCGGGGCCGGAGAATCGGGCTTCAGCATAGCTCTCGAAATGCAGCGCAATGCACACCTGGGACTTAACCCGGTAGCTTTTGTGGATGATGATTCATCAAAACATAACCTGAAACTTAGAGGTATCCCCATTAAGGGATCAACAGATGATATTGCTTCAGTTATAAAGGAACTGAACGTCAGCAAGGTCATTATTGCCATGCCCATGGCCTCAGGAATAAAAATAAGACAGATAATGTCCAACTGTGAGGCAGCGGGCGTGGAAACACTGACTGTACCCGGAATATTTGAGATTCTGAACGGGAATGTAAATATAAGCAAAATCAGAAAGATACAGATTGAAGACCTTCTGCGCAGGGAACCTGTAATTACGGATAATGCAAAAGTAAAGCTGCTCCTTAAAGGGAAAAAAGTTTTAATTACCGGGGCAGGAGGCTCCATAGGAAGCGAACTATGCCGCCAGGTGCTCAGGTGCAATCCTGCCGGAATGATTCTTATCGGCCATGGGGAAAACTCCATATTTGAAATTGAGCAGGAGCTCCTGGCCATAAAAAAAGAATTTACAGGATCTGAAAAGCTGGATACAGTAATTTCAGCACGCATAGCCGACCTCAGAAGCAGGGAAAGATTAAGAGGCATTTTTGATGAATTTTATCCTGACGTAATTTTCCATGCCGCTGCCCATAAGCATGTTCCGCTAATGGAAAGCAACCCCCAGGAGGCCGTGACAAATAATATACTGGGTACAAAAAATATAGTTTCCCTGGCTGTTGAGTACGGCGTCAGGCACTTTATATCCATTTCTTCCGATAAGGCAGTTAATCCCACAAACATTATGGGAGCAAGCAAGCGTGCAACTGAAATGATTGTCCTGGAGGCTGCAAGGAAAACTGGCTGGTCCTACTCTGCAGTGCGTTTCGGCAACGTCCTGGGCAGCCGCGGCAGCGTGGTAAGAACGTTTCAGAAGCAGCTGCAGAATGGCGGCCCTATTACAATTACGCATCCCGAAATAATAAGATATTTCATGACCATACCTGAAGCCGTACAGCTCGTTCTTCAGGCCTCGGTTCTCAATAAAGGCGGAGAAGTTTTTGTGCTGGATATGGGCCAGCCGGTTAAGATAATTGATCTTGCAAAAGATATAATTAGGCTTGCCGGACTGTCTGAAGGCACAGATATAGAAATAAAAGTAACAGGCCTCCGCCCCGGTGAAAAACTTTATGAAGAACTCTTTATTGAAGGCGAACACTATGAAAAGACAATCCACGACAAAATACTGATTGCCCGTAATGCAAGCAGCTGCATTTCAAACCTTCTTTCTGAAAGCCTGAACTATTTTGAAGCAGCCGACGGGCAGTTATCACGCGGCGAAATAATAGACATTTTATGTGAACTCATCCCTGAGTTTCAGCCTCAGGACAGGAAGAGCCATGCAGTCACAAAAGCCTTCAGGGCAGGTAATTCCGGGATGAATTTGTCACTGGCAAACTTACAGACGGCATAAGCGCTTACGGCTCATAGCTTTTTTAAGAAAGTTAATCCACAATACAAAAAGAAATTTAATGGAAAAGGAGCACTGCATAAATGAAAAGTAAAATTTGGCTTTCACCGCCGCACATGGGAGGAGAGGAAATTTCATTTATAAATGATGCATTTTCATCCAACTGGATTGCGCCGCTTGGTCCAAATGTCGACGGCTTTGAACGTGACCTCTCAGGCTATACCGGTGCACGGCATTCGGTGGCCCTTAATTCGGGCACGGCTGCAATCCATATGGCACTTGTAACGCTTGGAATAAAACATGGCGACGAGGTGCTCTGCTCAAGCTTTACTTTTGCCGCCTCAGCAAATCCGGTTATTTATCAGAACGCGGTACCGGTCTTTGTGGACAGTGAGGAAGAATCTTGGAATATGAGTCCTCTAATGCTGGAAAGAGCAATAAAAGAGAGGCTAAGAAATGGTAAAAAACCTAAAGCCATAATTCTGGTCCATCTTTACGGAAACCCTTCTGAGATGGAGAGCATAATGCAGATATCCATGCACTATGATATCCCGGTAATAGAAGATGCCGCCGAGGCACTGGGTTCATTTTATAAAGACAGGCACCTTGCCACTTTCGGTGATATGGGCGTCATTTCCTTTAACGGGAACAAAATCATTACCACTTCAGGAGGCGGGGCACTCCTTTCCAATAATAAGGAATACGTAGAAAAAGCCCGCTTTCTCTCGGCCCAGGCCCGGGACCTCGCCCCGCACTACCAGCACTCACAGACCGGATACAACTACAGGATGAGCAACATCAGCGCAGGTATAGGACGGGGGCAGATGAGGGTGCTTGATAAAAGGATAGCACAGAGAAGAGCTAATTATTCCTATTACAGGAACAGCCTTGATAAGCTCCCGGGAATAGGATTTCAGGAAGAACTGCAGGATGCCCGTTCCAACCGCTGGCTCACCTGCATTACAATTGATCCAAGGCAAAGCGGGGGCCTTACAAGAGAAGATCTGAGGCTTGCACTTGAAGCTGAAAATATTGAATCGCGCCCCCTGTGGAAGCCCATGCACCTTCAGCCCGTATTCAGCGGTTTCCCCTATTACGGATGCGGGATATCTGATGGTCTTTTTGAACGGGGACTCTGCCTTCCTTCAGGATCAGGCATGACTGAGGAGGAGCTAGAGCGTGTAACAGGTACAATAATTAAATGCTTTGAAAAGGCAGGAACAAAGTCCTTTGCGGCCTGATTGTTCATTGCCTTAACCAATTAACCTTTGCCTAAAATAATCTCATTTTCCTGGTGTGCGGCAGATATGCTGCACACCTTTTATTTTTTGAATAATTTTTCCGGCGGCATTTTCCCGTCATCTTTTCTTTGCACCGTCACATAATCACTTTTTCCCTTTACATATCCCTCAAATAATATATTCATAAGCAGGTACTAATACCGCCGGCCATTATCCTCGTCTGAATCTCAGCGTCTGAATCTCAGCGTCTGAATCTCAGCGCCTGAATCTCAGCGTCTGATTTTTCAGCTGCAGCTCTAGCCCGCTTTTTTCATACGGTGATATTTAATTGGCCTTGCTGGCACACCGACTGCAGTACAGTATTCAGGCAGGGACTTTGTCACAACAGCCCCCGCACCCACAACTGTATTATCACCGATATTTTTTCTGTTGATAACTCTTGCCCCTGTGCCGACATAAACACATTCCCCGATTTCAACCTCACCCGAGATGCTTACGCAGGGCATAAAGGCAGAATAATCTTTTATTGCCGTGTCATGCCCCACGGTGCATGAATAATTCAGGGCTACATGCTTTCCAATTACAATGTTTGTTGTAACAACTGTATTCGGGGCAATAATTGTTCCGGCCCCGATCTCTACATATTTCGGGTTCCCGATGACAGCCGACGGGTGTATTAAAACGGGGAACTTAATTTTCTTGTTTGTCAGACTCTCAATTATCCTTTTTTTAATTACCGGATCCCCTATTGCAAAAACCACATCCAGCTCATACTGAAAACAATTTAATTCTTCAAGCCCCCCAAGAACAGGAGCATCATTTACCAGAGAATTTACAGGCTTATTATCATCAAAAAAACCGATAAACTCCCATCCCCCTATCTGCTGAATCCATGCCTGGACTTCCTTGCCGAAGCCCCCGCCTCCAAAAACTGCTATCGGTCTCATCTTCCCTCCTTATTTATAGAGAATGTCTTTTGATAAATTTAACTGCAGATTTTAATCTCCTGTGCCCCGGCCGAAACCTTTAACAATCCGCTCCCGGAAAATTTTTCCATCGTTTGTGAAGTAGCTGAACTGACTCCCTCTCTTTTAATAATTTTTATTATTGTCAGCACTGCTATTTTCAGATCCAGGGAAAAATTGATGTTATCCACGTAATAAATATCCATATTGAATTTTTTCTCCCAGCTGACCTGATTTCTTCCGTTTACCTGCGCCCACCCGGTTATCCCCGGCTTTACTTCATGCCGCCTCTTTTGAGACGAACTGTACAATGGCAAGTATTCCGGCAGTAAAGGTCTTGGACCTATTAGCGACATGTCGCCTTTTATTACATTAAACAGCTGGGGTATTTCATCAATTGAAAGCTTTCTTATCATTTTCCCAACCGGAATAAGCCGCTTTTCATCCGGCAGAAGATCCCCCTTTTCATCTTTCCTTTCGTTCATCGTCCTGAACTTTATTATTCTGAAAGGGCTTCCATTTAAGCCCGGACGAGTCTGTAAAAAGAATACCTTCCCTTCATTGAATATCAGAAGCAGCAGAATGGTTACAGCAAATACCGGCAGCATTAAAGCCATGAGCAAAAGAGAGAATATAAAATCTGCCGCGGGCTTTATCAGCCTCCGGTAAGCACTCCTGTAATTCTTAAAGGATACTTCACTTTTTAATAATTCCCCATAGAAGCTCTTCCAGTAACCCGTTATTATTTCCGAAGAAAAGTTTTCTCTTACATATTTCTCTCCTTTTTCACCCAGCCTGATTCTGAGTTCATCATCTTCAGAAAGCTGCTTCATCTTCCGGAACAGGGATTCTGCGTCCCCGGCTTTGTGCCTCAGGCCTGTCGCATTATCTATCATTGCATCCATGAGCCCGTAGGTATCACTTGCAATTACAGCCTTTGCACACGCGGAGGCCTCAATCACACTGCTTCCAAATCCCTCCCTGTGGCTGGGCAGGCAGAATATGTCGCAGGCCTGGTAAAGCTCCTGGGGTTTTGCAGTCGGGCCGTAAAAGTAAAAGTCGCCAGGTGAAAGTCTTTCACGTGCGAGTGCTGCAAGATCTTCCTCATCATAGCCGGCCAGCAATAAAAACACACGTGGATCTTTTTCCTTGAGCCTCCTGAATGCCTCAATTAGTTCCGGAATTCCTTTGTCCCTGTTCAGCCGCCCAAGGAAAAGGAATACAATTTTTTCTTCAGGAATACTCATGCTTTTTCTTATTTCACTTCTCAGGTTTTCCTTAGGTCTGAAAGCCCTTAAGTCAACGCCGCTTATGGAACCTTTCCCGAAGACAAGGGAGTTTTCTTTTTTTATTACCTTTTCACTTGCCAGAAACTCTCTCTGCGAACTGCCGTCGACCAGTATGTTTGTCGATAAAGCTGCAATAAGCCTGTCAATTGTTTTAAGGATAAACCTGAAGATCCCTTTTTTTGTATGCCATACCTGCCCGGTAAAGATATGTATTCTGTTAGGCACACCTGCAAGCCTCCCCGCGGCCGCTGCGGCCAGTCCTGCCTTAGGCGTAACTGAATGAATGGCAGAAAATTTCATCTGCCTGAAATATTTTGCCAGCTTAATGACGGCTCTTACGTCCTGAACAGGCTTAATCTTTCTGTGAACCGGGATACTCATATATCCTGCAATCTTAAGCCTGCTTAGTACAGGCATGTCTTCTTCAGAAAAATTTCCCGCCAGATAAACCTCATGCTCTTCAGACAGGGCTTCAATGTGCCCGGCTAAAAATGCATGCGCGGTAAAGGCGGTTGAGACAATAAAGCAGATCTTCTGTTTTGGCATGGTTCGCTTCCCCTTTGAACGGTTGCTTTTAATGTTTCATAAAAACTTCTTCTTTTTATATCAAGCAGTTCTGAAATGTAGGTGCGTGCTTCCGATAAATTTCTATTAGCCTGACCTTCAGCCATTTCAGGGTTCTCAATCAGGCGTTTAATTCTTTCAAACAAAGCTTCCGGATTATTTTTAGGAACAATTGCTTCCTCTTCAAGAAGTTCCGGTATTCCTCCGGCATTTGTACCTATACACGGAAGTCCTCTTCCCATTGCCTCAATCATGGCCCTTGGCAGCCCCTCGGTTCTGGATGCCAGGACAAAAATATCTGAAGTATCCAGATATCTTCTTACGCCCTCGCCCGGGGGAACACTTCCTGTAAATAATACCCTGTCTTCAATTCCCAGCTCTTTGGAAAGAAGTATCATATCCTGCTTGTATTTTCCCTCCCCTATCCAGGTCAGCCTGCATGGGAACTGGTTTTGGTTCAGCAGCTGAATAGCCTTAAGCGTAACGTCGGGCGCCTTATACATCTGCTCAAGCGAACCGATGGAAATTATGTTGAATTCGCCTTTCCGTTTAAACGTTACGGGAGTTTTCAGTATGTTTTCTTCCTTCAGCATTACATTTGAGGCGCTGACAGTAAACGTTCCCGGCTTTGCAGGATACCGGTTCTGCAATGCCTTTCTGGTTACATACAAAACAGCAGATGAATTCAGGACAATATTTTTCATCTGGCGCGTCATAATAATCCTGAAAATCGGGCGCAGGGGGCTCTTAACAGCTCCGGGGGCAAAGACTTCATACGGATCACCTGCTGCTTCTGTTCCATAAGGCAGGCCTTTTTTCCTTAGCTCACCCGCTGCAATTGTACCCAGAATGCCCGGTATTCTGCAGATATACGCCCTGCCTTTTAGGATGCTGCCTTTTATTATTTTTTTTATTTCTATGTAGTTCTTTAAGCAGCCTTTAAGCCCGGTGTAGTAAGGCACCTCAATAAAAGACACTTGAGATGAATCCGCCCTGAAGTTTTCCTCCATTTTAGTTTCTGCGTTTCTGCCTACGCGTGCAATAACATATACGTGGCTGAAGCTTCTTAGATACCTCGCCCATAACTCTTTTGAGAAAGTGCCGTCGGTGGAAAATATTCTCCCGTCTGAGTCTTTAATAAACCTTGCCTCTGTAATAAATACCAGTTCCATATTCTTTTTTCAGTTTAATTGAAATAAGTATTTGCGTGATGAGAGATATATCAGCATAAAGGGCAGGAAGCCCTGTTTTATCAGGAAGAATACAATATTATCAGAGTCGGAGCCCAGGGCTAAAAACGCCAGGTTTATCAAAAACGGTATCAGGATCACCCTGGCGTCCTTGTATTCCAGAAAATCTGCAAAACGTTTAATAAGCCCTACAGCAAAGCCGAATATCACGAAGAAGAACACTGCTGCAAAAGGACCAAAGTTCAGCATTGCCTCACCGGCAAGGCCGTATATTCGGCTGGCTCCGATACCTCCCTGAATTTCCTCCCCCTCTTTTACTTTTGTAAGCGGCCTGTCTTTCCAGATGCCCTTGGGAACTATTAAGGAAAGGGCGCCTAGATACGTCCTTCCATAGGCGTATTCATAACCGGTACTGTTTTTACTCAGCCGGTAAAGCAGGTACGCCTGAACATCGCTTCTTGCAAAGTCACCCAGCAGTACAGCTTCAAACGACCTGTTATACGTCTGCTCAAAGCGGGAACGGCTTTTATCCTCCCTTAAAATTCCTGCGGCCTCTATTCCCCCCTGTTTGTAAAACCCATAAATGTACATGAAGGCAAGGATAAATAATGCAAAGATCAGGATCGCTCTTTTGGACACTTTCTTTAACCAGAGGTCAATTATCCCTATTGCCCAGAACAAGCCCCAGATGGTATTGCTCCTGCTTCCCCTGAGGCCCCCGAAGATCATCTTGAGGGCAAAAAAGACGCACATCAGAATGACTATTATCCATGAGCTGCTGATCTTTCTTTCTTTTAGAAGAAATACCACATAAAGCAAAAACAGGATCGGGAAACTCTCGGAGATCATAAAGATCCATCCCATCCCTTCAAATGCCCCTTCATTTTTAGAGAATGCCATTATATAACCCAGGAGGCCTCCCTGTCTGATAAAAACCCACACCTGCAGCCCAAAGCTGATTATAAGCAGTGAGGCCGCCAGCGGATGGAACACTCCGGCATTAAGGGCCCAGAAACTTTTTGAATGAGAAAACCTCCTCTGCACCCTGTCCTTTGCATACCCGTAAAACATCAGCCCTACAGAATTAACTATAGCCATACCCCCAAGCCAGTCGCGCCAGTCCTGCGGCCTGTCGATTGTCTTCATCCAGTAATCAAAGTAAACATGCATCATGGGCGCCAGGAAAAAGAAATGAAATCCTATAATTCCAACTATGCCTTCCACGTCAAAAATGGAATCCTTCTGCCGGAACCATTTGACCGCATCAGCTCCGGAAAGGATGCCTGCAAGCCCCACCGGTATTAAAAACCAGTGGTCGAACCTCCTGTCCAGCACCAAAGCCGACAGTATAATAACATACACTGCAGCAAGGCTGACTGAATAGTTGGTATATTTATCTTTTTTTATGCCGCTCTTAATGCTGTTATAAACGTATTCCATTTCTTATCAGCCTAATGTTATGCTCTTTGTAAATTTCGTAAAACACAACCGACATATTGAGAATTGCCTGCATGAGCATTGTAAAGATGAGGCTGTATGCAGCACCCAAGGCTCCCCTTTGGCTTATCAGCGCAAAACTTATTATGATTGAAAAAACCAAAACGGTAATATTTATCCATAGCTGGGCCTGGTATCTTTTTATTGATAACAGTGCAAAGCTTGTAAATGAAACGACGTAAGATATTCCGCCTGAGATCATAACAAGAATAAACAAGTCATTATGTGAGGTGTATATTTTACCAAGCAGCAGATCAAGTATACTTTCTCCAAATAATCCGGCAGCCGCAATACCCAGAATCCCCAAAGCAGCCGCTCCCGAGAGAAGCCGTATAAAAAACCCGGTAAACTGAAATGTATTCCCACGGTCAAATAACCTGGAAAGCCTGGGGCTTGCAGCCTGCCCTAAAGCCATTACGAGTGTGTTTCCAATTACCTGCAGATACATCAGTGAAGAAAACACTCCAAGCTCATATTCACCATGGTATCTTTCCAAAACGTAGTTCGGTATATTCGGCACAAGAGAGACCGCCAGGGCTGCAAACCCAAGAGGGAAAGACCTGCGCAGAAGTTCAGATGCTTTTCTGTCTTTTATCCCCTTCATCATTGACTTTGCCGTAAAAGAAATTTTGTCAGCAGCTTTAAGTAGTTCCGCTTTGATACCGATGCTTTTGAAGTCGTAAAGAATAAGTACACCGAGCCTCACCAGCAATAGCCCCGTACAGCTCCAGAGAAGGGAGCCTGAAAATTTCATTGCCAGATAAAAAGCCAAAGCCGAAATTGCTCCCCTTAAGAATAGCGACAATGATATAAGCCTCATATTTTCCTTCTGCTGGTGTCTCCCGTAGACAATGTCGCTAATTGACTCAACCCCTTTGATGCACGCAACCATAAGTATTATGGAAACTGTATCCGTCTGGTAATTTCCCCAAAGGCTGATTACTGCAACCATCAAGAGAGCCGCCAGCACCGTCCAGGCTCTCAGAGTAAAATAGTGCTTAAACTCAAATTGATTACTAACGTCAGTTGCCTGTACATCCCGCAGCTTGAGATTTGAGAACAAAATGACAGGAGCGGTCAAGGCCATTGCAAGGGCAAACTGCCCAACCATTGCCGGGTTTCCTTTCCTGGCCAGTATAAGCAGTATCAGCCACTGGGTAAATGCATAAAAAACATTTCCCAAAAGTGTCCATATAAAATTTTCTTTTAGTGTGAAAGATTTTTCCAATACCATTCTATTGATAGTTTTAATCCCTGTTCAAAATTAAACTGAGGCTTGTAGCCCAGTATTTTTTCTGCTTTTTCAATCGATGCAAATGAGTGCTGTATGTCCCCGCTGCGCATGGGCCCATAGCACGCATCTACACCTGCAACCCCGGGGTCATAACGGCTCAGGTACTCCCTGAGATATTTAATAAGTGAGTTCAGGCTGTTGCGCTCCCCCGCCGCAGTATTAAATACCTCTCCAAATGCATCCTCATTTTTGCACACTGCAGCCAGGTGATTCATCTGAATAACATTTTCCACATACGTAAAATCACGCGAAATATTGCCGTCGCCGTTGACCATTGGCGCCTTGTGCGACATCAGCAGTGCAGTAAACTTTGGTATCACGGCAGCATATGCTCCTTCGGGATTCTGCTTCGGGCCGAATACGTTAAAATACCTCAGCCCTATTATCTCCATGCCATAATGCAGCCCGAAGACATGAGCATATAATTCATTTGTATATTTTGTAACAGCGTAAGGAGAGACCGGCTTGCCTATAGAAGACTCAACCTTAGGAAGAGCCTGCGAGTCGCCATAAGCCGATGAACTTGCTGCATATATAAAACGCCTCACATTTGCGTCTTTGGCCGCTACCAGCATATTCAGAAACCCGCTTACATTCACCTCATTTGAGGTAATCGGATCCTGAAGCGACCTTGGCACCGATCCCAATGCCGCTTCATGAAATATCACATCCACTCCGTCAACTGCTTTTCTGCAGTCCTGAATGTTACGGATATCCCCTATTGCGAGGTGAAACTTCGGGCATGAGAGAAATTCCTTAATGTTTTCAACCTTGCCTGTTGAAAAATTGTCCAGGCAGACAACCTCATTGTCATTTTTCAGGAAGTCCTCCAACATGTTTGAACCTATGAAGCCCGCTCCGCCTGTAACCAGGATTCTCCTGCCGGAAATCTTTGGATAGCTCACGCTGCCGCCTGATCTTTTTAGATCTTCTATTGTGGAATAAGCGGCAATCTTATCAAGTCCGTATGTACCCTTATAGTCGTGCATTTTTGTTGGTCAGTTTTAGTTTTTCAGTTTTAGTTTGTCAGTTTTTGTTTTCCGGTTAACTTAACTCTTTATTTAATGCCTGCTGAAGGTCAGCAGCCTTTCTTTTTTGTCCCTCACCGGGCTCTGGTAATAGTAATAGTTTTTATAGTAGCTGCCGTAGCCGTTTTTATAAATAAAATTGTTAAGGAGTATGCCTATAAATGTGCCCTGCTCATGCTGCAGAAGTTCAGCGGCTCTTTTCATTACATCAATTTCAGTGATTTCCGCGGCTGCCACTAAAAGCGACAGATCTGCAATCCGCGACAAAATTTCAGCATCGGTTACTGCCAGTATGGGAGGCGAATCAATTACAATTATTTCAAAATCCTCCTTCAGCTTTTCAATCAGACCCATGAACTGTGCCGAGGCCAGTATTTCCGAAGGGTTTGTAGGAATTGTCCCTGCCGGGATTAGGAAAAGGTCTTCTGTTTCAGTTTTTCTTACTATATCTTCGTATGACGCCTTTTCAAATATGTATTCCACCAGTCCCGGCGCCTTGAACTGATTTAACACCTTGTGCACTCTTGGCTTCCTCAGATCACAGTCAATTATTACTGTCCTTTTCCCCGCCTGCGCAAAGCTTCCGGCAATGTTTACTGAAGATGTCGTCTTTCCTTCCTGCGGTGAGCTGGAAGTAATCAGGATTGTCCTGATTGAGTTCCAGTTAACCCTTGAGAACTGAATCCTTGTCCTTAAGGCCCTGTAAGCCTCGCTTGGAACTGAGTTCGGTTTATAATGCACTATAAATTCAGAAGCGTTCTCCCCGCCGCCCGGGATGTATTCAAAGCGGGGAACCCAGCCTATCAGGTTTATATTTAACCTCTCTATGTCTTCGGGTGTCTTTACGGTTTTGTCAAAAATATTCCTTATCACGACAAACCCTGATCCCAAAAGGAGGCCCGACATTATACCCACCAGCAGTATGACTTTTCTGTTCGGCCTGGATGCTTCCATAGGGATTCTGGCTGGGTCTATAATAAGAACATTGCCCGGAGTCGACTGCTCATTTATCAATGCCTCCTGGTACTTCTCCTGTATAAGAAGGTACAGTTTTTCAGATTCCCTCTTTTCCCTTTCAAGCCTTGCCAGGTCAATCGTCCTTTTGGGCAGCGCGTCAAACTCCGATTCATAATTCCTCACTATTGAATTAATAACATTGTATGAAGCAGAAAGCCCGTGGTACTTTACTTCTGCATCCAGCACCTTCTGGACAAGCTGCTTGACTTCATCACTGCTTAAGGCAAGCATGCCTGCCTTGAATATCTCAAGCTTCTTGTCGCGGCTTTCCTTCAGCTGGTCAATTTTCATGTTGTAGCTGTTAATCACTTCTGCCCGGCTGTTGTCTGTCCCGTTATTGAGCGCAATGTCCTTCTTCACCTCATACTGCGCAATCTGTTTCTGGAGCTCCTCCAGGTATGGTTCAATCGCGTACTTGTCGAGATAATCCTTTATGCGGGGCTCCTGCCTGGCAAGTTCTTTTTTATAATCACCAAGCGTCTTTTCTACAACCGTCAGCTCAATTTTTGCTGCGTTTTTTCTGGATTCATAGTCGGTCAGCTGGCCGATGAGCGCGTTGGACTGCGCATCAAGTGCCACAATGCCTCCTTTTTCCTGGTAATCTTTCATTGCGTTTTCTGCTTCCAGGAGCTTTTTATGTTTATCTTCGCTTTGATTTTCCAGAAACTCTCTTACATTCATCGTCTGTTGGCGGTTGAACCCCAGGTTCATGTCGTGATAAACCTTGGCGTAAATATTTGCTATCAGCGCAGCCTCATATGCGGAAACTGATTCAGCCGAAATGTTTATTATCTCCAGGTTATTCTTCTGTTCAATACTGACAACCTTGCTGAGCGTCTTTACTATTTCATAGACCGGGCGGAGGGCAGGCCTGGCGGATTTTATCTGCCCATCATGACTGAATATTACATAGTACTCCGGGAACCGGTTATTCTTCAGCGAATCAATAAGCAGATGAGCAACCTTCTCGCGTACGGAATAGCTTTTCAGGACCTCAATTTCATTTTCCACAAAAGTCGACTTTTGATCGGAGAACTCTGCAATCAGGGGAGCTTCCAGTATATTGCCCTGCGGTTTTGATACCCTGAGCATGGTAATTGAGGAATAAACATCGGGAGCCCTCACGGCATATATTCCCGCCAGGAATGTCACAAGAACTGTAATCATAAGTATGGTAAGCCAGTGCACTCTGAATAGCATAATGCGGTTCCTGAAGCTCATTGCATCATCACTGATCAGCCTGGCCAGTTCAGTTTCTGAAATATTGTTTTTCATCCGGTTCCCGTTTTTTAACGCTTCTTTTAATTTGGCTTGAAGTCTTCAACTTTTTCTTAAGACAGAAGGAGAAGGAATTTCGCCCTCTTTTTCTTATAAATTAAAGCGTTTTAGCGTAAAGTCATCCGAAATGTAACCAGCGGTAAGAATATGTTTCGAGCGGTAGTAAGTCGCAGGACCTGTCGAAGTGGTGAAGTATTGGAAGTAGAAAGAACATCTGAAACTGAGACTGCTGCTTTTTAGTTTTAGTTTTTTTAAGTAAATTTGCTGGAAAAAAAGGGAATAAGGTGTTTAAGAATTTTGCAGGAAATCTGGGTAAGAAAATTCTGGACTTTTTCCAGGAGCTGGGACAGTTTTTTAACCTCCTCTTTGGAATTATAAGGTATTTCCCGGCCATCTTCAGAAACCGTCACCTGGTGCTCTTCCAGATGGAACATATCGGAGTAAATTCCCTTCCCCTTGTACTCATAATTGCAACTTTTACCGGCGCCGTGGCAGCCTGGCAGGCCGCCTACCAGCTAAGCGGTGTAGCACCCTTGTCATTCCTGGGAACTGCAACCAGCCGCGCAATTATTACTGAACTCGGCCCCGTGCTTACTGCAATCGTAATTGCCGGACGCGTGGGAGCCTCAATTGCTGCCGAACTGGGCTCTATGAAGGTTACAGAACAGATTGATGCCTTAGAGACAATGGCTATCAGCCCGGTGCGCTATCTTGCAATGCCGCGCTTCGTGGCATCTATAGTCATGATGCCCGTCCTTGTAGTCTTTGCCGACGTCATCGCCGTCCTTGGCGCCTACGTAATATCCAACTTCTTCCTCGGCGTCTCTTTTGCCGTATTCTTCCAGTCGGTGAAAAGATATTTTGTATTCGGGGATTTCCTTTTCGGACTAATTAAAACCGTCATCTTCGGCGGCGTTACGGCTCTTCTGGGATGCCATATAGGCTTCAGAACCGAAGGAGGAGCAGAAGGAGTGGGGCTTTCAACTATCAGATCCTTTGTACTTTCAGCGGCACTTATTCTTATACTCGACTACGTGCTCTGGACACTGATGTTCTAGTAGACTTAAATTAAAACTGCACCGCTTTTCCCGGCAGAGCTTGACCTCTTCATTATTACAAGCGTCGTGTCGTCACCCGGAATGGTGCTGTCGCGGAACCGGTCCAGCTCCTTTATGATGTTCTCCTGTATTAAAGACGCACTTAAGTGGGCATTTTTTTCTATTACCTTCATCAGCCTTTCTTCCCCGAAAAAATTCCGGTTCCTGTCCATCGCCTCTGTCAGCCCGTCAGTGTAGAATACAAGCACGTCTCCCGGCTCTGTCGTAACTACCATCTCTTCCAAAACCTTGTCGAAGATCCCTCCGTCACGAAGCCCTACGCCAAGTCCCACAGGGGTTACATTTTCAGCCTTACCGGCCCTGTAGTGAATAAGCGGCGTGTGCCCTGCCCTCGATAAAGAGATTTCACATCTGTCCTTTTCTAATGAAGCCATTGAAACCGTAAAGAAGCTGTCGGATTTAAGTATGTTCTGCAGACTTTTATTTAATTCTGAAAGAATGGCCTTAGGACTCACACAGGTGTTCGAAATATATTTCAGTATAGCCTGCACCTGCACCATATAAAGTGCGGCCCCCATCCCTTTTCCCGAAATGTCGCCAATTACAATGTACATTTTATCCTTCTGGCTTTCAGGACAGATGAAGTCGTAATAATCCCCTCCCACCTCTCTTGCGGGCTCGGAATAACAGGCTATGTCAAACATGCTGTTCTCGGGTGCGTGCCTGGGCATTAAGGCCGTCTGTATCTCGCGTGCAACGGCCAGTTCATCTTTTGCAGTAAGCTTGTCCGCAAGCTCAAAGGCAATGAGCAGGTTTACCATAAAGAAACCCAGAACGGCCCAGTTCCACAGCCCCCCGAGCAAACCTACCAGAAAGAAAACAAGAGCCAGGGAGTAGAATAGCCTGCGGGCCGGGGACATCTTAAGCAGGAATTCAATGAACAGGTTGCGAAGGAAAAGAAATGTCCTTTCAATAGAATTCCGGCTGTCTTCAGGCATTTTCATCCTGCGGACGTAAAAGTCGTATACCTCAGGAGCATCCCTTTTTATCAGCTTCTCCACGTCCTTCATGCTCAGGTCGCTCGTATAGATCTCATAAATACGGTTTAATGCACGCCATTTAGCCAAAACAAATTCTCCATTATTTCTTTTCTTGACAGTAATTAAGACGGATAGAAACGCCTGTTGTTCCTAAAAGGAATAATTTAGCTATAAATATAATGAAGATTTTTCTGAGGTGAAATATGAGAAAGTTTACGGTCCCTGAACGGATAGACCGATCCCCGGAAAAGGAACTTAACCCAAATTTGCTATGAATTTATAAATTACACATTGCGCAAAAGCAAAATCATTTTATTCTGACAATGCCGCTTTTTTCTCACGCGCCTGAAAGTTTCTTATCTTCAGGTAATTGCGGTGGAATTCCGGATAGCCTTCCGAAAGGCTCTCAACAAAGTTGTCTATAAAATTATAAAGCATCTTGTCGGCTTCGGCAAAAAGGGCGTTCATTGCAAGAAGCGCACTGCTTGAAATAAAGCTGAAGAACCTGTCTTCTAAAAGGAGCCTGAACTTTTCAGCTTTATACCTGAGGTTCTGAAGCGTGTGGATTGTTATCTCCTGACGCCTCATCCTTGTCATGTATTTTTCAGCAAGCCGCGTAATCATCAGAGTCTTTTCAATAAGCTCCCTGTCCTGTATTCTTACAATCTGACTGTAAGTTACCCTTGTTGTCGACTTAAGCTGGACGTCCTTTGTTTCCTTTGCATAGTTGTGAAGTGAAGTAATAACGGGCAGAAGGAGAAGTATCAGATCGTCTTTAGCTTTGGATACCTGGAGTGACTTCTCCAGCGATTCCGATGAAAGTTCCATCTGCTTGCATCTGATCTCTTCAGTAAGCTTGCGGAATTTTGAAATGGACCACATAAAAGCTCTTATATTGCAGGTAACGTTCCTGTTTTCGTTCAGATATGAAAGAATGGCTGTATATAGTTCGAGTTTTGCTTTTTCGCTGCGGCTCATCTCTAAATTCCTTATTCAATTTTTTTTATGATATTTATTATGGAAGTAAACTGAGGGATTTTCACCCTCAATTTACTTCCTTCTGCAACAAAGGACAGGATGGAATCAAGCTCTGATTGTATCTTGTGTCTTTATCTGTTTTCAGCATTCTAAGAGTTTTACCGGAATAATGTCAGTCTTAACAGATATAAACCGGAAAGTCGTTGGTTCTTTCCTATCCTCTTTTCTTCAAATTATATATAAGAACACATCAGCCCTCTTCAATCAGAAATATCTACTTTGTGCCCGATTTATTCTGGTCGCTTGAACTGTTATTGTTATAGTTGCTATTGCTGTTCTGGCTCTTGCTGGTATCTGTATTAGTATTCGTATTGCTTCCGCCGCCCATTGTTCCGGAAGTGCCGGTGCTCGTTCCCGAGCCGCTGCTGCCGGTATTCATCTGCTGCGAACCTGAGCCATAGCTTGAGCTTGAGCCTGTGCCGGAACCTGTATTGTTGTCATATCCGGATGAACTGCCCTCTCTGCTTGAACCGGTATTGGAACCTGAACCTGTAGTACCCTTGCTGCTGCTCTTTGAGGATTTCTTATGATGTTTTTTGCTGTGCATGGCAGATCCGGTATCACTCATAGAAGACCCGCTTTTGCTTTTACTTCTCATTGAAGTCCCGCTCTGATCGCTGCTGTTGCCTGTATTTTCGTTCATCGATCCTGTACTGGAAGAGCCTGAAGTGCTGCTCTTGCTCTTTGATGATTTTTTATGATGCTTTTTGTGAGTGGTAGACTTCGATGTATCACTCATTGAAGAACCGCTCTTGCTGCCGCTTCTCATAGTTGTTCCGCTATGATTGCCGGTGCTGCCCGTGCTTTCGTTCATTGAGCCTGTGTTAGAGGAACCTGAAGTACTGCTTTTGCTCTTTGATGACTTCTTGTGATGCTTCTTGTGAGTAGTGGATTTTGAGGTATCACCGCTCATTGAAGAACCGCTCTTGTTTCCGCTTCTTACAGAGGTTCCTGTCGAAGTGCTCTGTTCAGAACTGGAGTTCTCTTCATATGATCCTGTTGTAGATCCTGAAGTACCCTTGGTCTTTGTAGTTCTTTTATGTTTTTTGGTATGGGTTGTGCTGGAAGTATCACTCATAGTAGAACTTCCCTTTTTGCCGCTGCCCATCGATGTACCTGTAGAACTGCCGGACTTGTTTTTGGATCCGCCCTGCTGATAACCTGTGTTGTCGTCACTGCTTCTGTTTGTACCTGTATTGTCACGGCCTGAATTGTCCTGATTGTATGAACCTGTATTGTCCTGTGTTCCGGATCTTTTTGTAGTGTCACGGTTAATCGGAGGAGTACCCCAGCCTGTGCCTGTCCCGGTGCCCGTTCCTGTCCCGGTGCCGACTCCGGTACCTGTACCTGTTCCGGTGTTAGTCCCCGTGCCGGTCCCGGTTCCCATTCCGCCAGTGCCCGTACCAGTACCCGTTCCGCTGCCGCCAGTAGTGCCGGGAGTGCCGGTGCCGCTAGTTCCTGTCCCTGTTCCGCCGGTGCCTGTACCGTAACCTGTGCCTGTACGTGATCCGCCGGTATTATTGTCCGTTCCCGTGTTTCCTCTATATGATGTATCCCTGCTTGTTCCGGTGTTATTATTCCAGCCCGAATTGCTTCTGTTATAAGAAGTATCCCTGCTTGTTCCGGTATTGCTGTCGTATCCCGAGTTGCTTCTGCTTCTGTTATAAGAGGTATCAGAACTCATACCTGTGCCGCGGCTCGAACCGGTGTTATCTCTATTATAACCGCCGGTCTGACTACCCGTATTATTGGTCGTATCGGAAGTGCTGTAGGTTGAACTGTTTCTGGTACTATTGCCCGTGTTGTCGTTCTGGGCAAAGGAATACTCAGATATAAAGACCAACGATGCCGAAATGAACAAAACATTTAGTTTAGAGATAAGCTTCCTCATCTTCATAAAACCACCTTGCCTTTGTTAATGAATCGTATCTTTGCATTACACATGAATTAATGATTTAATTAACCGTATGCTATACGACGCTTCTTCCACGCACCAGGCTTATGATTGCCAGTATTATTGCGGCTGCAAGCAGTATATGTATAAATCCGCCAAGCGTGTAAGAACTGGCCATCCCTATGATCCATAGTACCAAAAGAATGGCAAAAATCGTCCACAACATACATTCCTCCTTTGTTCGCAGAATTTTAATTGCCTGGCATACGGCTAATTATGTAACACTTATGAACTTAACATATTATCCAAAGAGCTGGTATAGGTCTTTTTCTGATATTAATGTAGGCCAAGATAGAGGTGCTCTGTAGTCTATTTTTCAACAAATTTTGTAAGGCTTTCCCCTACAAAATGAGACATTTTGTTTGTTTTTAGAGCATTTTCAAGGCTTCCGGTTTTTATGCAAATTACGCTGTGAAATTGCAACGCCTGACTGTGGCTGTGTGGGAAAATTTGGGGACTATAGTTGAAAAAAGCAGGCATATGACTGGGTATTCCCACATATGCCTGCCTGGAAAATTAGATTTAACGTAACTTACTTCTGACCGTCAAGATAGCTTTTTAAATACTGCCCGGTATAGGACGCAGAGGCTTCAATTATCTCCTCGGGAGTGCCGCAGGCTACTACTTCGCCCCCTTTTTCACCCGCCTCGGGACCAAGATCAATTATATAATCCGCACTTTTAATTACATCCAGATTGTGTTCAATTATTACAACTGAATTATTCCTTTCAAGCAGCATCTTAAAGCAGTTAAGAAGCTTGCTGATGTCATCAAAGTGAAGGCCTGTCGTAGGCTCATCGAATATAAAAAGCGTATGCTCACTGTCTTTCTGTGTGGAAAGGTGTGCCGCTAACTTTACTCTCTGTGCTTCACCTCCCGACAGGGTGTTGGAGGGCTGCCCCAGCTTTATATAACCCAGGCCCACATCGGATAAAACCTGCAGGTAGTTCCTTATTTTATTGCTGTCGCTGAAAAGCTCCAAGGCCTCATCAACAGACATTTCAAGCACTTCAACGAGGTTTTTCCCTTTATAGGTGATCTCCCTTATCTCTTTCTTAAAGCGCGTGCCCTTGCAGTCCTCGCATTCAAGATAAAGATCGGCCAGAAACTGCATTTCAACCTTCACATGGCCTTCACCCTGGCACGTCTCGCACCTCCCGCCCGGAACGTTGAATGAAAAGTAGCCCGGCTTGTATCCTCTTGCCCTTGCCTGGTGCGTATTGGCAAAAAGCTCACGTATAAGCTCATAAGCCTTAACGTAGCTTATTGGGTTCGAGCGGGGGCTTCTGCCAATCGGGGACTGGTCCACAATTTCAATGTTGTCAATCTGGTTCACCCCTTTTATGTCCTCAAAGCGCCCGATTTTAGGAGGGTTGCCCCCGAGAAGTTTTGTAACGCCCCCAAAGAGCACGTCGTGAATTAAGGTACTCTTGCCCGAACCGCTGACGCCCGTTATGACCACAAATTTATTAAGCGGTATATCGACGTCAATATTCTTCAGGTTGTGTTCCCTGGCTCCTTTGATCTGAAGGAGTTTTGTGGCGGCTGTATTTCTCACCTCGGGAACCGGTATCGTCAGCTTTCCCGAAAGATACTTTCCCGTAAGTGAATTAGGATCCTTTAATATCTCTTCATAGCTTCCCATTGCAGTAATCTCACCGCCATGGATTCCCGCACGGGGACCCATGTCGGCAATAATATCCGCTTCGTGCATCATTTCAGGGTCGTGCTCAACTACAAGGACCGTGTTACCTATATCCCTTAGGGATTTCAGTATCCTGATCAGGCGCGTGTTGTCCCTGGGGTGAAGCCCTATACTCGGCTCATCCAAAACATAAAGCGTTCCTATAAGTGAAGACCCGAGTGAAGTGGCAAGATTAATCCTCTGTGTCTCACCTCCTGAAAGCGTGCTGCTCAGGCGGTCCATTGTAAGGTATCCCAGGCCGACGTCATTTAAGAACGTAAGGCGCTTTATGATCTCCTTAAGTATCCTTTCGGCAATTGACATCTCATATTCAGTAAGCTTCAGCGAAAGGAAAAACTGAAAAGCCTTTTCTATAGAAAGCCTTACAACGTCCTGTATTGAGCTGCCGCCGATTTTAACCTGCTCAGTCTCGCGCCTCAGGCGTGAACCCTTGCAGGCCGCACAGGTTGTATAACCGCGGTAACGGCTTAAAAGCACCCTTATATGCATCTTATAAGTATGGCTTTCCAGGTCCTCAAAGAATCTGTCAATTCCCATAAACCCGGAATAACCCCTTTTAATAGTTTCCACCTGCTCGTCGGAAAGCTCCCTGAACGGAACCTGAGTCGGAATGCCGTGATCTTTTGCCGTACGCACCAAATCCCTCAGATGCTTGCTGTACTTAACGCCGCGCCACGGGGCAATTGCACCTTCAACTATCGTAAGATTGGGATTTGGAACCACAAGGTCCATGTCAATTCCAACCGTCCTTCCGAAACCCTGGCAGACAGGGCATGCACCGAAAGGATTGTTAAATGAAAAGAAATGCGGCTCGGGTTCTTCATAACGCGTTCCGCAGCACTCGTAAAAGCGGTTAAAATTCTTCACCTCAAAGTTGTCTGCATTAATAACCGCAAGGCGCCCCTCCCCTTCCTTAAATGAAGTTTCAATTGATTCCGAGAGCGTTTCCCTTACTTTACCCTTTTTAACCTTGAAGCGGTCTATAACAACGTATATCGGCTCTTTTTTCCTCGGCAGCGTGTACTTTTCATTAAGGTCTGCAAGCTTATCCTTAATAAATATCCTGAAAAAGCCCCGCCTTTTAAGGAGCTCAACTTCTTCTTTGAGTGTCCTTCCCTCATGGCTGTGCATCGGAAAGCCCATGTAAAACCTTCCCTCTTCGGGCTGGCTTTCGAGCCACTCCGAGACAGATCCTACGGTATCTTTTTTTACCACGTTTCCGCAATTAATGCAATAGGTCTTCCCGATACGGGCAAAAAGAAGCCTCAGGTAATCGTAGATCTCTGTTGTAGTCCCAACGGTTGAACGTGTATTCCTCGAGCCCGTTTTCTGCTCAATTGCTACAGCAGGACTTATACCGTAAATAAAGTCCACGTCGGGCTTATTTATTCTTTCCAGAAACTGTCTGGCGTATGAAGAAAGGCTTTCAACGTAGCGGCGCTGCCCTTCGGCATAAATCGTATCAAAGACAAGGGATGATTTACCGCTGCCCGAAACACCGGTAAAAACCACCAGTTTATTGCGCGGAATCTCCAGAGAAAGGTTCTTAAGATTATGCTCTCTTGCGCCCTTTACAATGATCTTATCGCGTGAATTATTGTTAGGATTTTTTGACATATCGGTTTTGAAAGTTCAATCTGGGTTCAAAGGGCGCCTTTTCTTGGGGGCGCTCTTTGAACCGGTAAAATAAAAATTAACCCGGTAAATTAAGGTTTTGTGAGGAGTTAAAAAAGGCAGAATTTAATAAACAGTCCTGAGCTAGCGTGTCCTGGTCCCCGTATTATTCTCCAGAGATTTTAATTCCTTAATCTTCTGATCCAGGGTTCTTGTTTTTTCCTTTATTTCGGATAACTTGCTGTCTATGTTTTTTTCATATTCGTTGGCATCCCAGTAGCCCCTTTCCTCAAAATAGCTCTTAAAGAGCCAGTTATGCTTTAAGGCTTCCATATTCTCAGAGAACCTTGAAGCCCCTACTTTTACCTGTTCTGTTGTGGCGGTCAGATTTTTAACTATCGCCTTTACAGAGTCGCTGTAGGTGCTCTTGTCTGAAACCAGCTGTCCAAGAAGCCCCTTGCCCTGACGCACATTATCGACTACATTATCCACCTTCAGAATCGTATTGTCCAGGTCGGAAATAATCTTCTGGAAGTCACCCGTCGTATTCTTTACAATATCCGAAATCTCATTAAGCTTTGTTGTAATTGTATTCAGGCTCCGGTCGGCCGACTTGGTAATCTGTGTTGCCGAATTGTAGAGCTCATCATCATTTACAATTTTACCTATTGTGCCCTCTCCGTTATTAATCTTGGACACTATTTCAGAAAAATCCTTTGTTATATCCTTCAGATAGTTGAGTGTCCCCTGGCTTTCGGCTATAATTTCAGCAATGCTTACAGGTGATTTTGAGCGTACAAAGCCCCCGTCTTTAACTATCTCGTAGGCTGTCGTTCCAACGGTAAGAACAACAATTTTATTGCCCACGAGACCTTCTGTTTCAATTGTAGCCCTGGTATCCTTGCGTATGAAGTTTTTTATATCGGAGTTTACTCTCATTGTTACAACAACACGTCCTGTGGTATCATTTGCAATTTCAATTTCGCTTACACTTCCCACGTTAATACCGCTCAGCCTTACAGGTGCTCCGGTTCTCAGGCCTTCAACGGTTGCAAACATGGCTTTTATGGTAAAAGTTGACTGAAAGAGGGATTCCCTTCCCCCGATAAGAAAAATTGCAGTTACCAGTAGGGCGGTACCCAGAAAGACAAAAAGTCCCAGGCGTGCACCCGTGAAATTTTTCAGCATTTATATCTCCTAGCTTAGGCTTTAATAACTTCCGTACTAAAAAAGTTTTGTAAAAATTTGTCCTGCGAACTCGTAAGCTCGCTTATCGTTCCCTCATAAGCAATAACTGCGTCTTTGAGGAATATAGCCCTGTCAGCAATAATATTAGCACATATCAGGTCATGTGTAACGGCAATGGAAGTCATATTCAGTTTTTTCTGCAGCTCCAGAATCAGCTCGCTGATCTCCTTTGTAGTCAGGGGATCAAGTCCCGTTGTAGGCTCATCATAAAGCATCAGTTTCGGTTCCGTGATAATTGAACGCGCAAGAGCTATTCTTTTACGCATGCCGCCGGAGAGCTCAGAAGGCATTTTATCTACAGCATCAACAAGAGAAACCATTTCAAGAGTTTTAATAACCCTGTCTTCCACTTCAGAGGCGGGCAGCTTGAAGTGCCTGTTTAGCGGGAATGCGAGGTTTTCCCTCACAGTCATTGAATCGTACAAAGCCCCGCTCTGGAAAAGAAATCCTATGTTTTTTCTCACCTCATTCAACTGCCGGTAGGAAAGCTTCAGCATATCCTGCCCGTCCACATTTATGTCCCCCTCGTCAGGCGTCATAAGACCTATAATGCACTTCAGAAGCACACTCTTACCGGTCCCGCTTCTGCCAAAAACGACTAGGTTTTCCCCCTTTTCCACATTCAGGGAAATTTTTTCCAGCACCTTGTGAGAATCAAAGGTTTTGCTTAGTTTTTTTATTTCTACCATCAAGTCGGCCATAACCACAATGTTATTTTAACAAGCACCATATCAAATAAAAGAATCAGCAGCGATGAAACAACTACCGAGGTCGTGGAGGCTTTCCCTACACCTTCGGTCCCGTTCTCGGCCGTGTAGCCCTTGTAGGCTCCAACCATCCCGACTATAAAGCCGAAAACAAAAGTTTTTGCCACACCCGGCAGAAAATCGCCAAAACGGATTGAAAGCATGAGTGAATTGACGTAATAATTAAAATTCATGCTCTGCGAGAGCGTAATTGCAATATATCCGCCCATTATTGCAATAAAGATCACATAAACCGTCAGAACAGGTAAAATCAAAGTACAGGCAATAACGCGCGTTACAACCAGATACTTAAACGGATTGACTGCCGAAACTTCCATTGCATCAATCTGCTCTGTAACCCTCATCGAGCCCAGTTCAGCGCCGATTCCTGAACTGACACGCCCGGCAAAAATTATTGCCGTCAGAACCGGCCCCAGCTCCCTTACAACCGTAAGTGCTACCATGCCGGGCAGAAATGACTCGGCCCCGAACCTCACCAGCACGGGCTGGCTTTGCATCGCCAGAACCAGGCCTATTATAAAACCTGTAACACTGACAATCGGCAGGGTCTTGACCCCAAGCTCGTCCATGTGTTTCTTTATTTCAGCAAATTCGTATGGAGGGGTGAAAAACGTCTTGAAGAATTCAACTGTAAAAAGTGAAAGGCCTCCAATTGTGCCGAAGTACTCGTTGAACCGCTCTTTTATCTGACCGCTTCTGGTTTTACTAAGCTGCATTAAGTTATCTTGGTTTCCCCTGGTTAGTATAAGATAATAAAACTGCTGAACATTTTAATAATTTACATTGTGCCAAAAAATCATATCCTTAAATTAACACAATTCGGGCTGCAAAAATTAAAATTATTTAAGTTAAAAATTTACGCATTTTGCCCGTAATAGAAAAGAGCGTCAGAAGGCATCTTTATAGTAATTTATTACCGGACTGCCCGGCTTTTCCTCCAGAATTGCCACAACATCAAATCGGCAGGCAACCTCATCAATATGCTTCTCGAAAAGATAACAGCGGGCTACTTTCTTGATCTGTTTGATTTTTTGGGGTGTAATGCTGTATTCCGGCTCCCCGTATTCCATGTTCTGCCTGTACTTTACTTCAACAAATACCAGTGTCTCCCCATCCCGGGCCACAATATCCAGCTCTCCTTTGCCGAAATGGTAGTTCCTTTCAACTACCTTAAAGCCTTTGCTCATTAAGAGCCGGACGGCCATCTCCTCCCCTTCCCGGCCTGCCTTATTCGATTCCAGGCTCATTTTCTTCCATAATGAAGTGTTTCAGGAATGTTTTTCTGTGATAAGGGCTTGGGCCGAATTCCATGAGTGCCTTTATGTGCTCACGCGTGCCGTAACCCTTGTTTTTATGCCACATGTATTCTGGATGAATTTCCGAAAGCTCCCTCATCAGGCGGTCACGCGTAACCTTGGCAACTATTGAAGCTGCAGCAATGCAGAAAGACTTTCCGTCCCCTTTTACTATGGCTTTCGTGGGTATTTTCGAGGGAAAAACCTTATTGCCGTCAATTATTGCAAGGTCAGGCACAATAGAAAGGCCCTCCAGTGAATTTTTCATGGCAAGAAGCGAGGCCTGAAGTATGTTTATTCTGTCTATTTCCTCGTGGCTTACTATGCTTACCCCCCAGGCCAGGGCCTTTTCCGTAATCTCCAGGTAAAGCTCTTCCCTTAAGGATTCACAGAGCTTTTTTGAATCATTTACTTTCCCTATCGTAACGCCCGGGTCAAAAATAACCGAGGCAGCTGCAACAGGGCCTGCCAGCGGTCCCCTCCCGGCTTCGTCTATTCCGGCAATAAGACGCACACTTTCAGACAAAAATGCGTTATCAAAATTTTTCATTTATTTCCCAGATATATTGCAATAAGGCCCAGAACCATGTTTAATTTAAGCACATTACTCATAAGACGCAGCCTTAAGAGCCCTCCTTTTGGCCGAAAGAGAAGTTTAAGAAAAAATAGGAATAATAAATTCACCCCGCTCATTATCAGTACAAAATACTCAATTGCGTAAATATGCAGTAGAAACGGGATTGTAGTAAACGTCATCAGTAATATAGTTAAAAAACCGATTACCCGTATAGTCCTGCCAAATCCGTATTTTTGAGGAAAAGTTACAACGCTCATCCTGCTGTCCCCCTCAACGTCCTCCATATCCTTGATAATTTCACGTATAAGATTGACAAGAAAGGCAAAAAAAGCCGGTATTATTGTAAGCTTCCAGCTTCCAACAGCCACCCCTCCGAATATAAAGGCCAAAGCCGTCATAACTCCTACAGCAAAATTTCCTATTAGTGGAATTCCCTTAAGACGGTATGAGTAAAGAAATATCAGTGCTGCCGAGATAAGGTAAATAACCAGTGAGGCTGCATTTATAAAAACCGCCGGCACCAGTCCGGCAAAATTTAACAGGCCGTACAGAAAATAAGCCTCTTTAACGCTCAGTTTTCCCGAGGGCAGCGCTCTTCCCGGGCGGTTTATGCGGTCAATTTCAATGTCTATAATGTCGTTTATTACGTTTCCTGCCGAGGCCGCCAGGGCGCCGGAAAATGAGGCCAGAAGAATATTCAGCCAGAGATATTCACCCCTTGAACAGATTACGCCTGAGACCAGAATGGTAAGTAATGTTATCAGGGCGTTTAACGGGCGGATTATTTGAATAGCTGAGGCCAGTTTTTTCACGAGTTTACCCTTAGAGAAATTTTTATCTTAGTGAGATTTTATCTGCAAAAATAGGAATATTCCTGAAAACATTAAAATTCGTTAACCAGCCCAAGATGTATTTTACCCTGGCTGAACGTGTCACCTCGACCCAGTGCATAGCTGACACTTAAGACACCAAAGCCGGTTTCAAGGTTAATACCCACTCCGTAGCCCGTCCTGAAGCCTGAAATGCGGGGTATGTTCCTCTCGGGCTCGGCGCTTCTAAGGTAATAACCCGAATCAAGGAACAAAAAGGCGTATGTGCGCCTCGACATGAGCAGGCGGTATTCAAGGTTCGACCACAGGAGCCTGTTTGCCAGGAACTGGTTTTCATTATAGCCCCTCAGCGTAGTGGCCCCGCCAAAACGGTAAAGGTCGCTTACTTCAAAGGTGGAACTCCTGAGCTCCCTGCCGTGGAGACCCAGGGCAGCTACCTGCCTGCTGAAAACCTCCTGGAAAATGCTGAAATCAACGGCAAAGCGCTGCTGGTTTATCCTGGTTATTACTTCAGGCGTAAGAAACCTCTCCGGACCGTTAACTTTCTTCCTGCTGAAAAGATAGCTGTTAAGAAAGTAAACGCCTTTTGAAGGCGCGTAGAAGTCGTCTCTTGTATCAATCTTAAGGTTCGCTCCCGTTGAAAGAGTGGAAGAGTTGAAAACAGTAAGAAAGTTTGAGCCGTTTTCTGTCGGAATTACCTCTTCGGCAGACATTATGAGTGAGGCGGAAATGTCCTCAGTTGCCAGATACTCAACTGAAGCCTCGTATCTCCTCTGAATGTATGTTGTATCCTGCTTATGCTGCGCAAGGCCAAGATTTACATTGAAAGGAAAATTAAATAGCCATGGCTCCTGATACCTCAGTTCCAGGTCCTGAGAGTACCTGTCCAGCTGCTGCCATTTTATTGCCGCCGCTCTTCCTGTTCCCAGAATGTTGCGCAGCGTAACGTTAACAAGCCCCGTCAGATATCCCTTTTGCCCCTCGGCGCCCGGCAGGTAGCCCAGTATGCCGTCAAAATTGTTCGTCTCTTTTTCTTTTACATTTATAAGCAGTACGCCTTCGCCTTTCGGATTAAGATAATATGAAGGCTCTTCAACAGGCTCAAAAAACCTCAGACGGCCGAGCCTCTGCGGGACCTCCTCAACGAGCCTCTGAGAGTAAAGCCCCCCCGTCTTAATTCTTAGTTCCCTTAATATTACGCTCCCTGAGGTCTTCGAATTCCCTTTTATCTTCACCTCGTCAATCCTGGTCACCTGCCCCCGGTCTATCTTTAAGAATAAATCGGCTGCATCCCGCGACAGGACTGTATCTTTTTCAAAATAGACAGAACTAAGGATTACCTTTGCAAACGGGAATCCTTTTTCCTGCAGGTAATCCAGGGCCGATGAAATGTTTTCTTCAAGTTCTGACTTTACTAATACCTGATCTTTCATGAAGCCGAAAAGCCTCGTAAAGTATGCTGAATCTGCTCCTGCCTCCAGAATGGAGATATTCCTTACGTAAGTCGGGCCCCCTGGCTGAACGCTGATCTTAAGAACTGCGCCTCCGGTGTCTGCCTCTGCAATAAGCCCCGTGCCTTCAAATGCCGGGTGGTAGTATCCCCTTTCAGAAAGGTGCCTTGTGAGGTTTATTTTTACGCTGTCCAGAATAGCCGGAAAAACCTTCATACCTCTGCGTACACCGCTCCAGCCCAGGTACTCGGTCTTGCTGAAAAGACCGCCTGCAATGTCAATTCTTTCAATTACCTGGGCGGAAATGGCCGCAGGAAGAAAGAGGGCAAGCATAAAAGTTATTAATAGTTTTTTATTCATAAACCGGTGTTTCAGGGTTCAAAAGCGCTTGAAACTTACGCCTTTTCCCGTAAAAATAAAACACAAAAAGGATTCTTGCACAGCCCGGGGGCACAGGGCCGAAGAAATGTCAAACAAGAAGGCTTAAAAAGAAAGCAGGGAACCCGCTTTTTTCAAGACGGATTCCCTGTGCTCTGAGTTTAGGAAAGGAGACTTAATTCCGGTTTCCGGGTTCACCGTAGCCATAGTTGTCACTTCTGTCATTGCCGTTCCGGTTTCCGTTATCATCATCATTATTCCACCTGTCACTGTGATGATAATTGTACTGGTCTTCATTGCCGCGGCCTTTTCCGTAATACATATCATTGATCTCTGAATAACTCCTTCCCTGATTCCTCATTCTTACTACATCATTTTCTCCGCACCTGTAGCACTCTGAAATCATCCTTGAGTTGACTGCATTTATAACGTCATAATCGCTTACTCTGTTATAGCCCCTGTGGTGTTTATAGTATCCCCAGGCCTTTCCGCGCGGAGCGTTAAAACCTCTTCCGGGGAAAAAGATCTCGGGACTAAGTCCATACTGATAGGTTATGTCCATCCATGAATAACCGCTGCGCCTTAAGCGTGCAACTTCTCTTGGAGAAACGCCTGCCCTTCTGGCAACAAAAAATACAACAGGTATCTCATCATCCGGGAGCCTTCTGTCCCTTACAATTATTATCTCTTTTTGAGGTACCCTGAAATAATTGCCTACTGTCATATAGAAGCTGTTCAGGCCGCCCCTGCCCATTGAAATTCCGGCATTTATCTGTGCATCAACTTTTACCGACGCCATTAAAAGAACTGCTGCAAGCAATATCAGATTATTTTTTAAGCGTTTCATTTTGAACTCCTTACTCTCTGCACCCTGTGCAGGAAAGTGTAATTTAAGTGACTGTTTTTTCCCTACTTTTCTTTTTGAAGCATAAACATTAACTCACTTCCTGTTCTAGCCGTTTTTCATTTCCTCTGTAATTTATATTTCAAACTTCATGCCTGAAGAAAACTTCCTCTTTTGCCTGGAAACAGGGTCCCTCTGTACAGAGAAGTGAACTAACTGTGTATTGCAGATGCGACACTTAAAAACAGCCGTTCGCCGCGTTCAGCCGTTCGTCAGGCGAATCCGCCTTTTATACATTTTCTTTGTTAATTGAAACTGTTTTTATTATTTTCTCTAAAATTCTTTTTCTAAAAATATCTTCACTTTAATGAACAGCCAGGCTATCTCAGAATGACCCGAAAACAGAAATACTGGACTTGCCAGCTATGCGGCTGGGGCCTCTATACGCTAACACTGTTTTTATTTTCTTTCCAATCCACAAGAACCTTCAGTGAAAAGTTATACTTTTCCTCAGCGGTACTTATTCTTCAGCTGGCTCTTACTCATTTGTACCGCATGGTAATAATCCGCAACAAATGGCTTGAACTCCCTATACAGAAAAACATTCTGCGGGTGGTAATTTCATCCCTGGTTTTGGCGCTTTTAATAGAATCAGTTCTTTTCATCCTCTTCTTTCTCCCTGAGATCAAGGGAATACAGGATGTAAACTTTAACCGCCTTTCTGTCAATTATATAAACCGCAGTTTCCTGAACTTCGCCTGGGCGGTTATTTATTTTGCGATACATTATTTCGAAAACTATAACAGCGCAAAGCTCGATGCCCTGCGCTACGAAATGCTCCTGAAGGACTTTGAGCTCAACGCGCTGAAGTCCCAGATGAATCCGCACTTTATTTTTAATGCCCTCAACAGCATCTCGGGACTCATAAATGAGAACCCGGCAAAGGCGCAGTGCGCTCTGTCCCAGCTCTCAAGCCTCCTCAGGTATTCACTCAGGGTAAACGCCAACCAGACGGTTTCTTTGGAAGAAGAAATGCAGATTGTAAGCGACTACCTGGAGCTGGAACTGATCCGTTATGAAGAAAGACTGAAAGTAAAGCTGGATATAGACCCCTCCTCGCTCCAGATGCAGGTGCCGCCCCTCATGATTCAAACCCTATGCGAAAACGGAATAAAACACGGAATTTCCAGACTCCCTGAGGGAGGCGAACTTTCGATAAAGTCAGTCATGCAGGATGGACTCTTAAAGCTGGAGATCCGTAACACCGGCGTCCTTCAGCCCGGGGATCAACATGATGGCTGCGGCGTAAGGAATACAAGGCAAAGGCTTTCTCTTCTTTACGGGACAAGGGCATCGTTCGACTTAAAAATAGTATCCGGAAATTTCGTATCAGCTGAAGTCACAATTCCCCTTTGAGGTATTTATGAAAGCATTAATTATTGACGACGAAAGACTGGCGCGTGTTGAGCTAAGAAGGCTCCTCTCCCCTTACCCTGAAATCAATATTGTTGGGGAAGCAGTTAACACCGAAGACGCCCTTGAGAAAATACGGACGCTTGAGCCCGACCTTTTATTTCTGGACATACAGATGCCCGGAATGGGCGGCTTTGAACTCCTGGAAAAGCTCGACCATGCGCCCGAGGTGATCTTTACAACAGCTTATGATGAATTTGCACTCAAAGCCTTTGACTATAATGCCCTAGATTACCTCCTGAAACCTATACTTCCCCGCAGGCTTGAAAGCGCTGTAAAAAAAGTACTGGACAGAAAAGGCAGCCCGCACAACGCCACCGGCCAGCCTGTGCTTGGCGCAGAGGACCGGATATTTGTCAAGGACGGGGATAAATGCTGGTTTGTAAAATTATCCGACATAAAATTCTTTGAATCCGAGGGCAACTACGTAAGAATTCATTTCGACCACTTTAAGCCTCTCGTGCTTAAATCATTGAACTCAATCGATGAAAGACTTGATCCCAGAAGCTTCTTCAGGGCAAACAGGAGCTTTATTGTAAACCTCAAATGGATCGAGACAATTGAGACTTCCATAAGCGGAGGGCTTATTGTTGTACTCCGGGGAGGGGCAAAAATAGAAATATCGCGCCGCAGGTCACTTAAATTCAGGGAAATGCTCAGCTTGTAGCGCCTTTTTTCACTAAGTAGCCCAAAAAGGTTAGCTTTTCCTCAAAAACCCCCTAAACTTTTTCGCTTAAATGCCGATAATATGATTAAGGATTAGTATAAGCAATAAAAATGAACATCGAAACCACAAATTCAATTCCGGCTTCAACTTATACTATTGATCCTGCTGCTATCGGAACAGATGAAAATGCGAAAAGGCAGGGTGAATCCAAAACTGAAGTAAATTCTTTCGGTAAATCAGTCGGCGATTCTATCCGGATTTCTGATGATGCACGCGTTGAAAAAGATAAGAAGGCCATTGAAGAGCTTGAGAAGATAGACAGGCAGGTTCAACAGCATGAAGCCGCACACCAGGCCGCGGCCGGTGAACTTTTTCGCGGCAAATCTTTTAGCTATAGGGTCGGCCCCGACGGTAAAAGATATGCTGTATCTGGAGAAGTGCATATCGATACTTCTGCCATCACGCTTAACCCCAGGGCTACCATTGCCAAAATGGAACGCATCAGAAGGGCAGCCACTGCTCCCAATGACCCCTCGGCACAGGATATGTCCGTTGCCGCAGAGGCCGCAAAAATTGAAGCCGACGCAAAGGCTCAGCTCCGGCAGCAGTTCTTTTCACAAACTAACGGCCAGACACCTGCGGCTCCCGCAATTGGCGGCACCACGCAAGATCCTGAAACAGCGGTTTCTTCTGTTATGAAAAGCCAGACAGAAAACAATAAGGGAAACAATATTGCCCCGGCTCCAAATATGCAGGTTTCCATACTTTTCAATACTCCGGCATCAAACCTTTTGTCATCACCTAAAACCAGAATAGACCTTATACTCTGAGACAGGCCTATTCTACTGGTTTTATGTCCAGCATATTGATTTTTTTGCCGAGTGTGGAAATCTTAACTTCCTTCTGAATTTCCGGGACCCTCTCGGGATCTGCCCTGCAGGCTTCCCATGAGGCTGCGTTTAAGGCTCCAAGGCTTTGTGCAAAGGAAAGCGTCTCCTCAAATGTCATTGCGTTGTGAAGCCCGTATGCAACTGCTGCCGTAAAGGCGTCCCCGCTGCCTGTTGCGTCAAGCTCCTTAACTTTAAGCGTCTCTGCCTTATAAAGGAAATCAAAATTGGAAGCGTAAACCGGCTCTGAACCCTGCGTAAGAAAAACCTGCTTTACCCCCTTCTCATAAAGACTCTGCATGTAGTCAAGAATATCCTTTTCACTATTGAGCGCCTGATCCATTGAAGTAACAGCCTCGTGGACGTTATTGTGAACAACCGTGGGAGCCTTCTTTATGCATTCCTTCAGTGTGCTGCCGTAAGTATCCACAATTGATATCTTGTCAAATTCGTTTGCCATCTCAATGCCGTAGGGGAATATGTCATCTGTTAGAGCACAAGGCGAGCTTCCGGAGAAAACAACTATTTCGCAGTTTTCTATCATCTTTTTCAGTTTCATCTTAAATTCATCCGACTCCTGCTGCGTTATTTCAGAATTCAGGCCGAAGAACGTGGTAAGGCGCTCAGTCCCTTCCTCCATAATTAAGGATGCCGTCCTGGTCTCGCTTTTTGTCCCGACCGCTGTAAAGTTGATGTTTTCAGCGCTGAGAAGACCTCTTAGGATTTTACCATTGTTGCCCCCCAGAAAAGTAAAGGCAAGGCTTTCTGTGTTCAGGCATTTAAGCTGCCGGCTGACGTTAATTCCCTTGCCGCCGGCGGTAAAGAATTCATTTAAGGCCCTGTTATTTTTCCCGAGCTCTATTTCCTTAAAAGTAAGTCTGCGTTCTAAAAGAGGGTTAAGTGTAACTGTTAAGATCATTGCTTATAATTTCCCGTTTTTAAGTACAAAAAAAATACAGAATACCGTAATAGTTGTAACACTAAGATAGTACTCTGTATCAAAATTTTCTATTTAAGTAATAATTATTGTCTGTATTTCCACCAGCTGCCATAAACAGGATCAAGAAGCCTGTAGTCCCCGAATCCCGTCTGATCAACAAATACGAAGCGCTTGTTTATGTCGTAATAATCCCAGATCTCATAAGGCTTGGAATCATACTCAAACGGGTAACGCTCAATGTTGCTCGGAGGACCCAGCGTAATAAATACCATTCCCATATCGGTCCTCCACCCTTCCATATAGTTCTTGAAATGCTCGTTGGCGTAGGCTATTCTCCTGTAGTACTCCTCAAAAACCTCATTCTGCTCGGTTGACGGCGAGGGGTCCTTTGACTTCCAGAATGCCAGAAAGTTTTTCTGCTTTTCTTCCTTCGTCGGAGCGTCTTTTATCTTCTTCAGATCCGATTCACTGGCAATATAAACCATCTCGTCAACGGCTTTATCTAGGTCGTTAATTGCCGTAGGCATGCCTATCCATCTCGAAACAAATCTCTTCCGGGTTTCAGCCTTGGCATTGCTGCTTTCATCCTGAAGCTGAACAATAAGGTCGTACTGCCCCAGGCTCAGTTCAGCGTTCTGCAGTGAAAAATTGACCGGCGTCGTGCCCCGGGCTGCATCCCTTGTATCTTTCTGCGTATAGAGAACCTTGGCGTCTTTTTCGTCCTTATCCTCTTTACCCGGCTTGCTCTCGGCAACCGAATAATTTATGTCGACTTTTCTTGCGGTATCAGAGTAAACTTCGTAATACATCATAAGCCCCTCTTTTCTCGAAGCAACGTTTCTCGAGATGTTGGGGATCATCTTTTTCTGCCCGTTTATTTCCATTATTTTCTGTATCAGCAGCACGTCGCTTACAGCCAGTGGAGCATCCAGATTCTTTACGGTAAACATACTCTCCAGGGCAGTGCTTTTTTTGGAGTCCCTGTCTTCTACCTCAACCCTCAGAAAATAATTTGCCGGAGGGAGGTCAAAGGATTTAAGGCTGAGGTTAAAATTGTCCTTTGAGGTCGTTGCGTCAAAGTCACCTGCATTCACAGATTCGCCCCATGACTTTTCGGTTATCATCTTATCTTTCGAATCGTCAGTGTAGATAGAGGCTGTTATATTATAATCCGCGGTAAAACCCTGCTGCGATTTTACGAACTGAATTCCGTTATAGGGCACTTCAACGTACAGGTCCATACGCGTCTTGCCAGGCTGTGTGCCTCTGTAGTTATAAGCATCAAAATAAAACTTGGGGGATCCTTCTCTTGAGATTTGCCCTCTCGAGGTCTCCGTCTGGGCCAACAAAGGCAGCACCATGGCAAACAACAATATGATAACGGTTTTCATTTTAATTCCTTTTATATACTTAAGTTCTTAAGACTTCACCATAAAGATCATACTCATTGCAGTCGTACACCTTTACATCATAAAAATTTCCAGTAACAAGCTTTTCTTTTGCAGGAATGAGTACTTCCCCGTCCACTTCGGGAGCATCTTTCATCGAACGCGCTATATAGAAGCCGTCTTTTCTGGAGCCCTCAAAGCCGTCAATAATTACACGGAGATTTTTACCTACAAGCTCCCTGTTTTTGGCATAAGAAATATCCTTCTGCAGCTCCATGAGAGCCGCCTTGCGCTCTTCCTTCACCTCTTCAGGTATCGGGTCGCCCAGTATAAACCCTGAAGTGCTTTCTTCCACAGAATAAGTAAAGACACCGACCTTGTCGAACTGGTATTCCTTTACAAAGCTTAAGAGTTCGTTAAAGTCATTTTCTGTTTCTGCCGGATATCCTACAATAAACGTGGTCCTTAGCGCAATATCCGGTATAGCCTGTTTTATCTGGTCTATTGTCTCTCTTGTCCTGCGCGAGGTAATGCCGCGCCGCATCGACTTTAAGACGCCGTCCGAAATGTGCTGCAAAGGCATATCCAGATATTTGCACATCTTCGGATTATTTTTCAGTACATCCAGAACATCTTTCGGGAAATGAGACGGATAGGCATAAAGGAGCCTTATCCATTCCAGCCCCCCGATCCCGCTCAGGTTATCAAGAAGCTCCGCAAGGTTCCGTCTGCCGTATATATCGATTCCGTAGTCTGTTGTATCCTGCCCTATAATAACGAGTTCCTTTGTGCCTTTTGAAGCCAGGAGTTCAGCCTCACGCCTAAGCTCCTCCATCGGCCGTGAAACATGTTTACCTCTTATGAGCGGAATAGCGCAGAACGAACAGGGGTTGTTGCAGCCTTCTGAAATTTTCAGATATGCCAGATGCTTTGGAGTAGTAACTACCCTTTCCCCCAATAGTTCGTATTTTAATTCCCCTCCAAGCTCCTTCAAGATACCGCCATAGTCCTCGGTACCGAAATAAACATCCACCTCCGGAATTTCCTTCTCCAGATCGCTTTTGTAGCGTTCCGACAGGCACCCGGAAACTATTACCTTCTTCAGGCCGCCATTTTTCTTCAGCTCAACGGCATTGAGAATTGTATTTATTGACTCTTCTTTGGCAGCTTCTATAAAGCCGCATGTATTTATAATGACAACTTCCGCACTGTTCGGATCGTCGGTCAGCTCACAGTTATTAATAATAAGTTGATTCATCAAACGCTCAGAATCAACAACATTTTTAGAACACCCTAAAGTAATTACACCAACCTTTTGCTTCTTTTTCATTCAACCATCTTTCCTAAAGTTTCAGGCATTCACTCTCTTAACGCGCAGCATCTGTATTCTTAAGATAGGCCACAATGCCATAACAATTAAACAAATTATCTTATTTTTAAGTTTATTTTACAAAATATACCAGGTATAGATATACAACCGGGGAGGTAAGTAAAAGTGAGTCAAAACGGTCAAATATACCCCCGTGCCCTGGAATTATGTTCGAAGAGTCCTTCACCCCGGCATCCCTTTTAAGGAGCGACTCTGTTAAGTCCCCTATCTGCCCGATTGTTCCTACAACAAGCCCGATTATAACGGCATCGGCTAATGTTATTGAGCTTAGAAGCAGAATTTTCATCACTGCCATTGTAATTATGGCCGCAAGAAAACCCGCAATGGCGCCTTCCCAGCTCTTCTTCGGGCTTACTCTCGGGAAAAGCTTATGCTTGCCCAGTGCCGATCCGGCAAAGAATGCAGCCGAATCACACACCCAGATTGAAGCCAGTATGGAGATGATTAAAAATCCCCCTTCCTGGTAGTTATCCGGAAAATATTCGCGGATCTCAACCATTGCGCCTGCAAAAAGACCGATATAGAAAATTCCAAGAAGTGTTGTACCCAGGTTGTATATTGCCGAGCTTTTATTCCTGAAAAGTTCATAAATAAGCATCAGCACTACTACGAGGTAAACCAGCATCTTAAAATCCATGAAGCGGTAGTAGGCATCGGTAATTATTAGTAAAACGGCTATAAGCCCCAGAGCATCCAGGGCAAAGGCATTCTTATTCCTTGCCATACGGCTGAATTCCCAGAAAGCTGTGGCGCCAATAGCCGCAATAAATAATAGAAAGAACAGACCTCCAAAGTAGCACGCCAGAAGAATTAAAGGTATGGCGGCTACGGAGACCAGAATTCGGGTTGCAGTATTTCCAAGAGACATAAGGGCTATAAATCTTCTCCCGTTTCGTTTTTATTTGAATTTATATCTTGAATTATCTGTTGAGCTTCTTCCAGGTCCTCTTTCCTGACCATCAGCCTGATAAATGAAAGATCCCCAACAGTGGGAAAGTTCCTGTCTTTTTTGGAGACTATCATGGTCTCTATTCCCGCCCCTTCCAGATTGGCCTTCAGCATCTCAGCCTCGTAGTTCTCGCTGCAGGTATAGGCTGTCTCCCAGTCCTCGGGGTCGACCATATGGCTTTCAAATTCCTGCTTGTCAATTAGTTCAACGTCACAGTCGGGGCATACTGTAACACCCTCGTTATATTCGGCTTCGCAATTCGGACATATCGGCATATCTCCTCCTTAATTTGACTTTTTATAATAGATTCGGTTCACATAAATCATAAAAAACGTAAATAACACCACCAGGCTTAAAAATACCATAATGGAAAACCTCAGGTCCCCTGCAGGAACTGCCTGAGGCAGATTAACATCATCGGATCCGTAAATAAAGAACATCAGAACAGCTATCAAATTATTAAGAAAGTGAAGTATCATTGGTAAAAATATGGTTTCACTCATATATGCCGCAAAACCAAAATAAAGTCCCAAAGCCGTAAGCGGCACTATCTGATAGGGATGAAAGTGATAAAGACCAAAGAAAAATGCCGTTATCAGTGCGGCTGTAAATGGCCTCAGCTTCAGCTCAAAACTCCTCTGGACAAACCCACGGAAGAAGAACTCCTCACATAGGGCAGGCACAACAGCAACCACCAGAATAATTAGCAGAGACTCTAAAATGGACTTCGACGTAAGCAGCGTATTGTATGAGCTCTCCACAATTTTATCAATCTTATCTATATACGACTTAATCCCGTTAATTGAGGGATACGCTTCGGCCAGCTTTATAATTGCCGCATTCTGTAAAAATAAATAACTTTGCAGAAGGCTGGTTAGAATAAAAAGCCCCAGGGAAAAGATTACTGTTTCCTGGAGGTTTACCGGCTTAATACGGATGTGTGCCGAAACATTTGTATAAATTGCCTTTGTAAAAATTATTGCAGGCAGAAGTATAAACAGCATCTGCCCGGCTGTCGTCAGCAGCCTCATAGCCGTAATATCGGCTTCCTTAAGGTCAAAGCCGAATATGAGCAGAGTAAGTAAACTCCCGCCCACCTGATAGAGAATAAAAACTCCAACAAGCCCTATAAAGGCTGCGCTGATGGGAGACATTTTAGGCCGGGGACCCTCCTGGGGCTCACCTCCGGGCATCAGCCCTGAAGTCTCATCCTCATGAAGGTTTTCCTCCTGAAAATTATCTTTCTGAGGTTCCTCTTCCCCGCTATAATTATTTTTATTTTCCATCGTAATAGACAAAATAAAAAAATAGGGAAATATTTCCTAAAAATATCTCCCTGCAGGGCACTTTTTAGAGACCCTTAATTTTACCTGTTTTCTACCTTTTCGTGTTGATTTTTCCTGCCAGACCCTGATAGTTGGTCAGCTCGGCGTCAATTGAGCCCACAATAACCTTTGTCTTTACCTTAACCGGCACCTTCAATTCATCGTTTGAAAGCCATACCAGTATATTCCCTTCACTCTTAAAGAGCCCGCCTTCCTGTACAAGAGGTTCAACAATAAAACAGTTGAACGTCCCGGCGCTTACCTTTATCTGCTCGGTGCCGTGGTAGACCACATCAAGCGGATAAACCTTGTCATTATAAAAGTTCTGAAGGTGGATCCTGCTTCCGGGCTTCATTCTTGAAAAATCATACGTCCTGGCCAGATAAAAAGCTGAAACAATGTCATTTACATATTTGGGAATGTTATATTCCCCCTGGCTGGTTTTAGCCTTGCCCGAGCGCTGGTCGAAAAATGCCGAAAAATCCCTTGAATAGCCGCCCTCTCTTATATGCTGCTCAAATCTCCACGGAAAAAGCCCTTCTGCATCCAGATAAGTCTCGTACCTGTCGCGTACCTTATAGAACCAGTCAAAGCTTGGTACAGAGGCAACCTGAAAAGTGACCTGGTATACGTCGCGCCCCGAAATCTTTTTCATTCTGGGCACTTCCATGGTCGCAACGCCTGCTTTGACAAAGCCGTATTTTACATCGAAGGTTAATTTTTCTCCAACCTTAAAGGCGTTGTTTTCAATTTTGCGGAATTCAGGGGCACCGGACGCACTCCCTGTCTCCTCACGCCTGTTGTTGTTCTGCGAATTTATCTCTGAGATCATCAGTAAAACGATGAAAATAGAGAAAAATACCTTCATAAGTTTAGTCATGTAACTCTCCATTATGAACTATGTTTAACACACTTTTTATATATTCAAAAACTTTATCTGCCTTTATGGTATCCATACAGTTCAACTTCTCACATTGTTCCCTTGTACAGTTCGTACAGTTAATTTCAGGACTAAAAACCATCCTTTTCTCGGTATAAGGCCCCCAGCGCTCAGGCGAGCAGGCCGTGATTCTGGGGTAAAAACCAACTACATTTTTCTTAAACGCGGCTGCCAGATGTATCGGCCCTGTCGAGTTGGCAATCATCATGTCGCTTTTGTCAATTAAAGCTATCAGTTCCTTCATTGAAAGCTTTCCTGCCAGGTTAAGAGCATTTGTCCCCTCTGTTAGTCCCTTGCAGATCTCATTTTCACTTTCCGAACCTGTAACTATGACCGTGCATCCCAAATTCCGTACCAGCCTTTGTACAAGCTCCTTAAACCTCAAAATGGGCCAATCCACGGCGCTTCCGCCGCTTCCCGGATGAACAATAATTACCGGATACTTAAAATTAACACCATTTTCAGACAATAGCTGTTCAATTTTCTGTCCATCCGGTGAATTTGCATGCAGGTCAAAAGCCGCATTTTCCCTCGTTACAGGCTCATTTATGCCGTAATGCTTCAAAAGATTTACATTGTACTCAAGCTCATGATGTTCAGCATTTTTCCTGTGCTCAAACGTTTTGTGGTTGAACAGAAAAGAGTACCACCTGTAGCCGGTTCCTATGCGGTGCGGAATACCTGAAAGAAGCATCGTAAGTGCTATGCGGAAAGTAGGATAGACAACCATGCAGCTGTCAAATTTATATTGCCTTAAGAGCTTTACATTTTCCCAAAGTGAGGCTTTGCCCTTATTTTCCTTCAGGACAATTACCCGGTCTGTTTTACTGTTTGATGCTGCAATATCCTTTGTATATTCCCTTACCAGGAAGGATACTTTGGCCCGGGGGAAGTGTTTTTTTACAATGCCGGCAAGGGGCAGCGTAAGTACAAGGTCGCCAATTCTGTCTGTACGTACTATTAAGAGGTTTTTAGGTTCAAACATTTTATTTTGAAACAAAAGGATTATTTTTTATAAAAAAGCGCCATGGCAGCTCAACCGATTTAGTAATGCCGATCCTTCTTGAAGTAACAATATCCTCACTTTTAACATCTCCACCGTCCAGAATATATATCCTGCTGCCCAGAAGATCGGTTCCGTTATCCTCCCGCCTGATGTTAAATGCCTGGCAGAGTTTCCCCGGACCGCTGGTCAGATTGTGGTATTCCTTTTTAGTAAGATTATCTATATTTACTAAATCTCTTTTCATGCGGTTTTGTACCATTGCTTCAATTCCTTCTATCGGTTCAACGGCTCTTAGCAGGACCGCCTTCCCCTCCCCTTCGTGCCCTGTAACCACATTGCAGCAGAAATACATCCCGTATGTAAAGTAGACGTAGAGATATCCCCCGATGCCGAACATAATTTCATTGCGGGGGGTTCTGCCGATGAATGTGTGGGCCGCCTCATCCACAGCGCCGTCGTAGGCTTCAACTTCAACGATTCTCCCGGCAAAAAGCCTGTCCCCGTCTTCTTTAACCAAAGTCTTACCAAGAAGGGATTTTGCAACGGGTATCAGGTCCCCGGTATAAAACTCCCTTGTAAGCTTTCTGTTCGTAAGCTTCCTGCGGGAAAAGTCCCCTTTAATCATCAGATCTCTTCTCTAAACATAAAAACATATCAAGGCCTTAAAGGAAAATTCAATCCGTTAAAATACGTTAAAATAAGGCGTGAATCCAGACGAAAAGTAATTCGGGATTTTTACATGGATGGAATTAGCAGCCCCTTTAATTTTCTTATGAAATAAAAGATTGCTTCATAAAAGATGAAGAGGCTGAAAAGAATTGGGAGAAAATGATTTACATTCTTGTTCACTAAAACTGGTTATACTATTTCAATAATTTAGTACTCTCCTTAACCATCATGCCGTACCGGCTTGCCACAGGGTTCAGTCTGGGCTTTCTTTCCTCCCCGGATATTGTAAATAGCCCGGCAAAGTACAAAGTTCCCATAATTTCAGGCTTGTCATCTATGGGAAATCCTGATGTTTTCCACCTCGAAAGCATTATTTTAATATATGCGGCGGCATAACAAATATTCAATGAATCATTGTAAAGCTTCTTTATTATCTCTTTAGGCGAGCCGCTTATTTTAAGCAGCCCTTTGTACTTATCCCCCGGATAAAACTCACTTTCAGCATTATTCAACTGATTTTCAATCCAGTATGCGGTCTTAAGCTTAACCTGACAGAATCCTAAGGAACTGTTAAGCCCTGAGGCTGCAAGTATCTCATCCAGAACGTCATCTTTCCAGTCGTAATTCATTGTCCTTTCCACATATATCACAGCTTTTAAGTAGCGTTCATTGACACCAAACATCTGGGCTGCATTATGAATAAGGCTTTTCCTGGCCTCAAGCTTTTTCATTGTTTCCGTTCTATCCTCAGACTTTATCTGAATGTTTATTATGAGGAGAATAAAAAAGGCAACAGAACAAACTTTCTTCAAAAATTTACTCCTAAATATCTCATTATTACTTCAGAAGAAATAAATGCCGGCTCCAAAGGCTTTAATAAAAGCACTTTTTAGAAACCGGCATAATCTTCACATTCTATGATATTACTTCAAAAACATCATCTTGGCTGTTTTTTCAAATACCCTGCCGTTTTCAAGTGAATGGGCACTAATTTTGTATATATAGAGCCCGCTTGAAACGTTTGAAGCATTAAATATAGTGCTGTATCTTCCAGCCTCCTGTATTGTATTTACCAGAGTTGCTACTTCATGACCTAAGATGTCATAGACCTTAAGCTCAACCTTGCTTGTCATGGGAAGCATATAGTCAATCCTGGTCGACGGGTTAAAGGGGTTCGGATAATTGCCTGAAAGGCTGTATTCAGTCGGTTTTTCAATTGCAGCACTTTCCTCTGAATCCTTTAGTTCTTTTACCAGAATCTCTTTTTCGGGAATAATGTCTCCAATGAGGCTGTGGGCTTCTACTGAAGAATGGCTTCCAAAGCCTACAAGATCATCAACTTCCAGGACCGTTTCCTTTGCTTTTTCCACATTCTTCTTATCATTCAGGTAATAGAGAAGTTTGCTGAAAAGAATGGATTCCTGAATGTCCTGCTTTGCCTTAGAGCTTAATTCTTTTTTCCCTGCTCTTTTTATCTTATCCCACATCTCATCCAGCAGTTTTATCCTGTTTTCCTTATTGAATCTGGCCTCTATGACCTCAGCCATAAGAGCAGCTGCCTTATTGTCCAAAGTCGACTTAAGGAGCTTCAGGTAGTCCTTAAAGTCCTCCATCCTGTTCTTCCTTCCTGATTGCCACAATATATCCAGGGCATAATAAGACAGCGAAGAGTCAGGTATACTTTCAACTATTTTCTTGCATATCTGATTAGATTCAGCGTCCCGGTTCAGTAAGAGCAGGTATTTTGCATATGTAAGTTTTTTCAATATAGGCCACTTCTCATCATAGCCCGTTGGAGTTTTTAACTCAGCCTTGACATCTAAAGAGTCCTTACCCATAGAAGCAATCTGACTCTCATTTATTCCGCCTTTGGACACAGCGCCTGTAGAAGAAACAAACTTCTTATCAAAAAGCTTTTCTTCCGGGGAACTCTGGCTTAAAGGAGTACCAGGGACTAAATTCGGATCCTGATCATAATAGCGTGCCGGATCCTCCGGATCAGCAGGTGGATAATAATCAAAACTGCCCGAACTGACATAAAACCTGGCAGTATTGATCGTTACATTATCCGATAAGTACTCCCACCAGTTGTTCTCGGCAGTTACGATGCTGTTTCCAAATACGCTAAGGTTATACCCCGTATTATTTTCAATTTTATTATGTCCCCCGTTCGTTATACAAATATTTTCTCCCAGAAATGGGTTAGAATTGCGATTTGCAGAAAATCCGTGCGACCTGTTTGAGTATATATGGTTATATCCATAGGCGCCCATATATCCAAGTGACGGAGCCGAATAATCGGCCACACCCATTCCATAGTAGTTGTTGTAAATATTATTAACCTGAATTATGGGGGACGAATAATATAAAACTATGCCCGTTCCGGTATTGTCATGTATATTACAGGCATAAATTTCAGAGCGATTTGCGACGCTTCTTTCATCATACATATTGATGCCATGGCTTGAGCATCCGGTAATGTCACAGCCGGACAGGTTTAAATACGCCTGGTTTAGGTCAATTGCTCTATATGCATTCTTTATTTTTGAATTGGAAATTGAGGCAGTTGAGCCCGCAAGAAGTTTAATGCCATTGGTATAAGTGGAATTGCCTGAAATAAAATCAAAAGTTGCTCCATTGGCATTCAGGCTGCCGTTTACTACAAGGGAGGAGTTATTATTAAATATTAATGTAGTTCCCGGTTTTACAGTTAATGTTTTTCCAGCAGGTAACATTACATCTCCCAAAACATGCATGTTATACATCCAGGTCTCATCTGATAATAATGTGCCGCCTGTTATCGCATTATATGGCACGAAATTATGAGCTGAAATAGTAATATATAACGGCCTAATCGTTGTAGAGACTGAATTTGTTGAAGCCCCGGAAACGAGGCTATAAAGCTCCGTTCCGTTAATTCCTCCGCTTATGCAAATATCGCAAGGAATTCCGGCTGTAACTGTAATACTTGAACCGTCATCTCTAACATCAACACCCGGAATTTGAGAGATTGCTCCGGTGTACATATCTAATGCAGGATCTCCCAACCATAAATAATACAGGGCATTTTTCTTTGCATCTCTAGAGTCATCATTACCTCCCAAAGTTTGAATCTCAGCTGTATTATTACCACAAAAATTATCTAAAACTGTTTTTGTTGCATTATTGCTGATTATAGATATTCTTTTTCTGCCATTATTACTTACTAAATTTGAAAATATGCTTTCATCTAAATAATCATTTGGTGCATTAGCTGTTACTCTGGTGGCTCCCAAAACTGCAACCGCCCCACTTCTTGATTTTGTAAATCCTTCTGACAGACAATTTCCTGAATAATCCAGCCTCGAGTTATCACATGAGATTGAGAAGACTACCGGTAGTTTTCTCCCATTACTTAAATTAAAAGCATTATCAGACGTAAATGATTCAACTCCGTTCCAAGAATCCCAACGGTTCTCAGCTCCGTGACCTCTGTAGTTTATCACTCCAACCCCTAGGGATTCAATAGCATTTTTTATTGTACTATTTGTGGCTCCATCTCCACCATAAGCTCCATAGATATTTGAAAAGAATCCTGAATACCATCCGGCAATTTTCTTTTTCTCGGTTTCAAAAAGATCAGAATTTTGATTGCGATGGGCTACGAATAGAGCATTGCTTGTCCAATTATTATCTAGAGGAGGGTTAGTTTCGTACCCTATGGATTTTGAAACAAAATTATCAACTTCTGCTTCGGAAATAGCCGAAATTCGGCCAATACCAAAGCTTGCATAAAAAGCTGAAGGGCCTTGACTTAAGCTATTCCCTTGAAGATTCGTGCATGTATAAGCATAATCACCCACATAATCAAAATTATATTCATTATCATGATAAATTGCCATGGGAATTAAACTTTCATCACCTACCAGAAGCACATATTCGATACCTGGGTTATTGCCAAATTCCCTTTTTATAAAATCTCTTATCGCTGTATTATCCTTTACTGTTGTGATTTGGGATAACTTATAAACCTTTGACAGAAGCCCTTGTCTGGTTTTGTAATCGGCAAAAGGTTTTATGTTAGAGACAAAATCATCTGAAGTAATTATCAAATACTTATATGCATTTCCGGTAGCTGTAAGAGTCATCAGACTACTGTTACTTAACAGAGGATAGTTAAGAACTTTGTCTCTATATATTTGATCCCATTCTGGGGAAATGTTTTTTTTAACTATCCCACTATTTTCACCTGTATATTTTAACTTTAAGACAAGTCTGTTATAAACTTTTAATTCTTTTGTCGCCGGGTTATATTTTACCGGGTAGATCCTCAATGTACGGACATTCAAATCCCGCCACACTCCTCCCTTATTATCGACTATAGCTGACTTTTCAGGATAAAAAATATTTCTCCTGTAAAATTCCTTATCAATACAGAATTCCTTTTTGATGTTTTCAGGAGATACTTTTTGCAGCGGATATATTAAATAATTTTGTAGTGTTTTGATGGAGGAATCTATTATTGATATTTCCACTTTTGCCTGCTCGGGAAGGCAAAGGGATTCAATAATAATCGGCAACTCTGGTTTTCCTGTCTCGCCCCCATTAAAATACTCAGGCAAAAATATTTTCTGGTAAACATTGTTGTCAACTTGAATTTCACTTGAATCAAGCCCAAACAGATTAATCTCAATTATATATTCATTTGGCGAATGTGAAATAATTTGTATTAAAGGTTTTTGAGGTTTCTGATTATTCCCTATAGGTCTCCATTCAGCGTGTAGAATTGAAAAAGCAAAGATAGAAAGCAGCAGCGAGCAATAAATAAAGGCTTTTTGTTTCATGTGTTCCCCTGAGTAAATTGAGAATTAGAGAAATTTAAGAGTAAAGAAGCGTACAGTTTATTTTATAATTGCCATTTTCCTTGCTGCATAATAATGCTCTGTTTTCAGGACATAAATATATATGCCGCTTTGAAGGCTTATGCCTGAAGAGCTTATATTCAGATCGTATGAATGGCTGCCTTGGAACTGCTGCTGTTTTACAAGTGTAGTAATTTTCTCCCCCAGCATGTTGTAAATGCTTAGGTCAACATTGCCTTCCTTATCGAGATTGTATGTTATTCTTGTGGAGGGGTTAAAAGGATTTGGATAGTTCTGATCAAGTTTGAAACTGCTCGCAACAGTTTTTTTACCCCCGGCATCATGAACACCCGTAATATTCCCATTGCCGTCTGTTTTAAGAAGGATTATATCCGCTGCTGCTTCGGAAGAAAGTCTTTTATATCCTGCTGCAATAAATCCTCCGTCATAGGTTCCTTTTACAGACCTCCAGACGCTCCTGCATGGATAGGGCTCACGCACCAGGTTGTATTTCATCCAGACTTCATTGCCTTCGGCATCCATTCTGAGAAGAAAGTCAGGATAGTCGCTGCTGCCTGAAATGATCAGGCCACCGTCAGGCAGGTTATCGTAGGAATTAGGATAAAACGTTCCATAACCCCAGTCCGTGTCATCAAGCCTGCCCAGTTTTTTGGCCCATAGCGTGTCTCCTTCTGAATTAAGCTTTATCACCATAAGGTGATGTTCAAGATCTGAGGCAGTTTTGTGTTTTACTGTCCTGTTTCCAATCAGATAGTAACCATTGTCCTGTGTCCTGGTTATCAGATCGAAGTCAGCTCCACCATCCTCCATTGTTGGATCCCTCTCGATCAGATATTTGTGCCATAGAAGATTTCCCAGGGAATCAGTCTTAAGTATGGCGGATCCCTCCAGGGCGAGCATAAAACCATTCTCAGGCGTTTCAGTAATCCCGGTGCTCATTCTGTTAATTATCTGAGTGTATCTTTTAGCCCATTTAACAAGCCCGTTATTGTCAATTTTTATTATTGTAGGGTAATACTCATTGTATGTGCTGTCAAAGATGCCTGAAAGAATAAAACTGCCGTTTTTTAACTGAAGCAAATTATTCCTGCCCCAGCTTGATACCTTCCCGTAGGTTCTGGTCCATAATGTATCGCCTTTGGAATCTGTCCTGATTAAAAGGTTTAACGGAGGTGTGGTATCCTGAGCCAAACATCCTGAAATGATAAATTCCCCCCCTTCTGTCTGCAGTATCTGCCCTGGGGATACAGATTTCTTAAAAGTATAGGTTTTTGTCCATACAGAGTCCCCGTACTTATCAGTCTTCATCAGCTGTATGCTTCCAATTTTCCGGTATAATGAAGTAGATGGATCTTCTATGTAGTCCTGAGTAGATGAAGTAACAACATATCCGCTGTCCGAAGTCTGAAGGACACAAGTGCCTTCATTATAAAGGGAATCGCCGTAGGTTTTAAGGAATGATATCTGGGCATTAAGTAATGGGGACAGAAAGGTCAATGTTATTATGATAATGAAAACTGAGAGATGAAGTTTTTTCATGGCCTGTTCCTGAAAATTGAAATCTGTTGGAAGTTATTAATTGTTCAATAATCAAATAAAACAGCTTTTCCCATGTATTGCTTTTTTTAGATAATATCTCTTAAACTGCAATATTGATAAGGAAAGTGATTCTAAGCTAATATATTGATTATACAAAAGCAAGAAAAACAATATGCTTAAAATCTCCTCGGGTTACTTATGAATGATGTTCTCCAGGTGTGGATAAAAATGATTTTTCTCAGGAATAGTAAATATATCCAAATTACGGTTTAAAAATTCCTCAAAATTACTGATGAGTTCTACCAGCCGCTCTGCCCTAACTGCTGCTCAATTTCCTCTATCTTGGCCTGGTAGGCGTCTTTTTTTTCAGGACTTTTACGTATAAGGATCTTGTAGATTGCAAGGGCCTCAGTGAACTTGCCCTGTGAAAGATATATCTTGGCTAGCGTTTCCGATGCTATGGCGGATTCTGCCGGCTCGGGATTCTGCTTCTTTGCCTCAGGCACTGTTTCTTCGGGATTAATATTTAGTGATATTTTGGCTGAGGATATTTCCTTTGCCAGGTCATCCAGCCTTTCTTCAATCGTCGGCGGATTTATAGTGTCTTCCTGCGGAGCTTCACTTTTTTCAGTCCCGCCTTCCGGTGGATTTTCTGCATCAGCATCCAGGAATGAAACCCTGCGGCTTTCAAGATTAGAACTTTTCCTTCTCCTTTTTTCCAGCTCGCCGTTATAATAGTAAAGTGTTTCTTTGGAATGTATGAGGCTTGAGCCTTTTTTGAAAGCCTCCTCGGCTTCATCATAATTGCCCAGCATCATCTGAGCCTTGCCGAGTAGAATGTAAGCCGTAGAGTAATTGGGATATTCTGCAAGGCCGTCTTGCAGTATGCTGACGGCCTTGTGCAGATTGTTTTTTTCAATTTCAATTCCTGCCGCCCTTACGAACAAAGGACTCTTCCTGTTGTATTCGTAAATGAGGGCAAGCTTTTCTTCAAAGAGATCTTTCTTTGGCAACTGTCACCTTATTTCTTTGAATATACACTTTTAAGCGACATTGACGAAACCATCGTAAATCCCAGGAAGAACAACAGGTGGAACGGTAAGGCTGCAATTTCCATGAAGTAAATTGAAGCAATTACACCCACCAGGCAGTATGCCGCTAAAAGCATTTCAATATAAACCGTTGGACTGAGTTTCTTTCTTGCGCTGTAGTTAGGCTTCGGCTGATTGTCGCCCGGCTTTACCTTTGGCGTACGTACAAACTCACTCTTTCTGCTTAAAAGGCCTTCAACAACGGCTCTTGAATTGTTTACCGCAAAGCCCATGCTCCCTGCCATAAAAAGCGGGAATAATGCTATCTTCTTTCTCCAGTCTGTATGAATGTCTTTCTGTGAATAGAGATAGAACAAAAATGAGCTGAAGAATGCCAGAATGAAGATCGACATCATGTTAAAGAAAGCCTCGTGCGGGCCGCTGTTCTTGATAAAGACAAGCGGAACGTTCAGTATGCAAGCCAGAAGCGTAATAGGAAATGCAAAGTTAATGCTCAGGTGAAATGTGCACTGAAGCTTGGTCCTGAGTGAAATGTTTTTACTTTTCCAGACCAATGGGAGAAGCTTCTTTGCCGTTTCAATGTGGCCTTTTGTCCACCTGAACTGCTGTGCCTTAAGCGCGTTAATCTCATCCGGAAGCTCGGCAGGAGTTGTAAAGTCCCTCAGGTAAACAAACTTCCACCCCTTTAACTGTGCCCTGTAGCTGAGGTCCAGGTCCTCGGCCAGAGTGTCACCCTGCCAGTTGCCGGCATCCTCAATGCATTCTTTTTTCCAGATGCCGCCTGTGCCGTTAAATGTAATGAAGAATCCTGCCTTGTTTCTTACGCTCTGTTCTATAACAAAGTGCCCGTCTAAAGCAAGTGCCTGAACTTTGGTAAGAAGCGATTCCTCGCTGTTGGCATGATCCCACCTGGTCTGAACCATTCCGATCTTCGGATTATTAAAATAGCTTAGAGTCTTCTTGAGAAAATCTTTTGTCGGCATAAAATCAGCATCAAATATGGCCACGTAATCACCTTTGGCAACTTTAAGCCCCTCGTAAAGGGCACCGGCCTTGAAACCTTCCCTGTTGCCGCGCCTGATCTGCTTGATGTCGAAACCCAGATTTTGCTTTTCTGCAACGAGCCTTGCTACGAGCTGTGTCGTTTCGTCTGTGGAGTCGTCGAGCACCTGAACTTCAAGTAGGTCTTTCGGATAGTCAATAGCGCAGACACAGTTAATTAGTCTTTCGACAACATAAAGCTCGTTATACAAAGGAAGCTGAATGGTAACTTTTTTATCCTCTTTTAATTCCTTGTTCGCCTGGGGGCGGTTCTGCCCGTATTTGTTATGATAAAACAGCATCACAAAACCGTGACAGCCGAAAATCAATAATATCGATAGTGAAATGAAATAAGAAATTAGTACTACATCATCCATTGTTTTTCCTTGAAAATTTTTACCAATTTGATACCGTGCCGATCAGTATATCCTCCGTCACCCTGTTAAGCGCCGTCTGAATCCCTGCCGGCCTGTTAGCCGCTATATTTTCCGTTGTATAATCACCGTAATTAGAATAATTTTTTTCGGAAATGGTCTTCTTTTTAACCAGATCCTTGAACATAACCCTTACTGTAACCGTTATTCTTCGGGTCGCAACGCTTTCCCTGTTATTTCCTGCTGCTGTAATTACTGCAGGGGCATCTGTAAATGAAATTATTGAACACTCAAGCAGCGCGTCGGCACCCGACTTTTCAGCCACACGGAGCGTGTTGTCATTATTAAATGACTGAATAAGCTTGCTTGTCAGCTGCTCCCTTAAATTAAGTTCCCCCACCCCGCTTCTGTCTTCAGCTACCGGGATAGCCACTGTTTTTAAGTGCGGAGCCACCGAGGCCCCGGTAAAGGAATAAAAACAGCCCTCAAAATTACTAACAATCATTATAACAAACAATAGTCCCAAAGGGCGCATAATTTTATAGATCATATTCCTGCATCTTCCGGTAAAGTGTTCTTTCACTTATTTTTAAGAGTTTTGCCGCTTCTTTTTTGTTGCCTTTGGAGTAATGAAGGGCGTTCCTGATTGCCTCTTTCTCCATTACCTCAATCGGCACCACTTCGTCGACATTAATGTGCGAATTATTGTTATCCTTTTCGTGAATTTCCTGGTAGTTTTTATAGACCACCTGCTTAAGCTCCATCAAATCCCGCTTGATATCAATTAAAGCGCGGTAGATCATCTCCCTGTCCGATTCCTCCGGCGTGCGGTGGATGAAAACGGGCAGATTCCTGTTTTCTCTTTCTTCACTCCTGCTCTTAAGAAGGAATGAAAACGACTGCACGTCCAGCATTCCCGTGCGGTTTAAGGCTATTGCTGTCTCAATGGAGTTCTTAAGTTCTCGTATATTACCCGTCCAGGGGAAGTTGGTCAGAAGGTCCAGAGCCTCGTTTGTAATGTGCGGCTGCGGCAGGTTGTTTGCCTCTGAATACATCTTAATAAAATGGAGCGCAAGTTCAGAAATATCTTCCCTGCGTTTTCTTAATGGCGGGATGTAAAGTGTAACGGCCTTAAGGCGGAAGTAAAGGTCTTCCCTGAACCTCTTGGCGTCTACCTCCTTCTGGAGGTCCTTGTTGGTGGCGGCAACAATGCGCACGTCCACCTGTGTTACGGTTTCACTTCCAATACGCATAAACTCCTTATTCTCAATTGCCCTCAGAAGCTTTACCTGTGTAGTAAGCGGCATTTCAGCCAGCTCATCTAAAAACAGCGTACCGCCGTCGGCAATTTCAAAATACCCCTTCCTGTTGTCAACTGCGCCTGTAAAGGACCCCTTCCTGTGGCCGAAGAGCTCGCTTTCAAGTATGCCTTCGGGAATAGCCCCGCAGTTGACTGTAACAAGGGGCTTGTCGGCCCTTTTGCTGTAGCCATGAATGGCCCGGGCAAAAACCTCTTTGCCAACGCCGCTTTCGCCAAATATCAGAACTGAAATGTCCGACTGGGCTACCTGCATTATTATATCAACAAGGTCTCTTATTTCCTTGGATTTACCTATGATTCCGAATTTTTCCTGAAACTGACTAATGGTCATTCTTTTTCTTGCAATAGAAGTATAAAAACTACACCCAATTTAACACATATTTTTATTTATTTAAATTCCAAAGAGATGCCCTTCTTCTAAAAAGGTGATGCCAGGTCCTTTTTCATTCCGTCGAAGGCAATTACAAACTTTTCACGCTCAGACAAGGGAAGCCTCTCAAGCTGTAGCTTTAAGGATTCTTCATCACCTATATGCGTTAAAAACGTCTTCCGGATGCTCCTTTGCTCCTTTACTGCCTGAAGAAGATCACTAAATTCAATATGAGTTACTTCACTGATAAGAATTTCAGGAGCCTCATTCTTGAAAAGGTAGAGGTCACTTTTATCTGCAGCGTCCCCTGTGTAAAACACCTTTATACTTTCCCCAATAAATAAAAAACCTGCCGAGGCTAGAAGCGACTTGTCCTTTCCCGCCTTATATACATCAAAAGTCCCCTCGTACTTTTTAAGGTGTGAATTTTCCACGGCCTTGAAACTGAGGTTGTCCGACAAAAAGAAACTCTCCTGAGGCTTAAAGCCCAGTATGCTCAGCTCAAAACCCAGACGCTCTTTAAATACGTAACCTGTTTCAAGAAACTCCTCCAGCTTTTCTGTAAGCCTTTCGTGCACTATGAGCTGAAGAGGGATTGCCCTTTTCCTCATTTTCATCTGGATGATAAGTGAACTGATTCCGTTAAGGTGATCGGGATGGAAGTGGGAGAATAAAACTGAATTTATGGCGTTAAAATCTATGCGGCTTTGCTCTAAGGCCCGTGAAGCACCGTCGCCGGCATCAACCAGGAGGTTGTATTCAGGCACAGATAGCAGAAATGAGGAAAAGTAACGCTCAAGGGATACTTTCCCCGACCCGGTGCCGACAAATGTTATTTCCAAAACAAACCTTTAAGACTATCAGACATAATCTTTACCACTTAAATTTACCACTATAATAAGTATCAGAAATCAAAGAAACAAGTAAGTATATCACGTTGACCGGCTACTGCCCTGCCCTGATTACCCGGCCGTTTAATTTGTAGCGCGTGTTAATAAAGTCGAGCGTCTTGCGGGCTTCCTCCTCGGTTTCAAATTTCCCGACGTTTATTATGTTCAGCGTGCTTCCGGCAACATCCTTTTTCTTCATCTCAGTAAAGTACCCCGCCTCGCGGAAACTGTCCATCAGCCTGGCGGCGTTTTCTTCCTGAAGAAATGCCCCTGCCTGTATTGTAAACTTGGAAACATTTTTTGTCCCTGAATTTACAATTTTCTTCTCTAAAGGTTTCTTCTCTACGATAGCCGTAACATTTGTGTCATCTTTTACCGAAGACATGTTTTTCTTTTCCGGCGTTAAGAACTGGGACTTTGGATAGTTCTTCTTCAGCTCAGCCATATAGCCCGAGGCTTTGGAGTAGCTGCCGAGGGAGTAGTAGTAAGAATAAACCCAGTATAGCGAGGCATCGGCGTATCTGCTTTTGGGATACTTCTGATATATCTCAGTGTACTTCGTTAGTGCCTCTTTTCCCTCCTGCGTCAGCATTGCATCCAGGAACATCACAGAAGGATCCTTCGCGTTGGACTTCTTCAGCTTTTCAAGCCCCTGCCTTGCACTTTCAATCTGGCCTGATTCGATCTGTCTGAGGTACGGGGTGATGTTTGCTTCCTGAGCATAAGCCGGTATTAGGCACATCAGGAACAGGAATAAAACCGAAATTAGAATAGTACGCACTTCTTATGTTTCCTGGATAAAAATTGTCCGTCTTTTATTTTAAGCTTGCTAAAACTGCCTGAAAATCTTTCAGGCGGTTAAATGCAGGTTTTCTCCTGCTTCAGGATAAATTTCCACGACATCCCCGAACAAAGTGCCGGAGGTTGCCCTGTTGATCTTAACTTTTACATAGCTGCCTTCTTTGATCTTTTCTGAACGCGGGAATATGGCAACCTTGTTTGAATCCGTACGGCCCGACATGAAATCCTCGCTCTTCCGGCTGAAGCCTTCAACCAGCACAATCTCTTCTTTCCCTATCAGACCCTGGTTTAATTCATGTGAAATCTGCTGCTGAAGATCTATGATCTCACTGAGGCGTTTGACCTTTACTTCCTCGGGAACGTCATCTTCCATTTTGTATGCTTTTGTGCCCTCGCGCGGCGAATACTTGAACATATAGGCCCCGTCGTAGCGCACCTTGCGCATGACTTCAAGCGTCATCAGGTGGTCTTCTAAGGTCTCGGTCGGGAATCCTGCAATAATATCTGTTGAAAAGCTGACGCCCGGAATTATCCTCTTTGCCCTCTCAATAAGATCAAGATAATGCTCAATCGTATAGGTACGGTTCATGAGCATAAGGATCCTGTTTGAGCCCGCCTGTACGGGAAGATGGATATAGTTACATATGTTGTCGTTGCCGGCAATAGTATAAAGGAGCTTATCCGACAGGTCCTGCGGATGAGAAGTGGTAAACCTTATTCTCATCTTCGGGTCCACTGCGGCACAGGCCGCAAGCAGGTCCGCAAAGTCTGAACCGTTGTCGTTATATGAGTTTACGTTCTGCCCCAGAAGAGTGACTTCCCTGAAGCCTCTTTTTGAAAGGACTTTAACCTCTTCAACAATTGAAGTAAGAGCGCGGCTTCTTTCGCGTCCGCGTGTAAATGGAACAACACAATATGTGCAGAACTTGTCGCACCCGCGCATAACCGATATCCAGGCCTGGAGGCCGTCTTCCCTGTAAGGAGTAATATCGTCGTATGTTTCAGTGCGCGATAGTTTAACGCCTATTCCCTTTTCTCCGTTAAAGGCAACATTCAGATATTCAGGAAGCCTGCGGTATTCATCGGGGCCTACAACGAGGTCCACAATTTTCTTTTCTTCAATAAGGTCTTTTTTCAGCCTTTCAGCCATGCATCCAAGTATGCCTACAACAAGACCCGGCTTTTCATTTTTCAGCGTCTTGAAATTCCCCAGGCGCCCGTAGATTCTCTGTTCTGCGTTATCGCGGACGCTGCATGTATTTATCAAAATTACATTTGCATCTTCAGCGGTCTGTGTAATCTCATAGCCGTTATTTTTAAGTATACCCATTACAATCTCAGTATCGGCAAGATTCATCTGACAGCCATAGGTCTCAATATATATGTTATTCTTACTCATTTGTCTCTTTCATTTTAAGCTCAAATATAAAGATTTCATGTCTTCTAAACAATGAATTTATTGCCCAAACTGAATAGCTCATAACTGA
>JAAXKN010000019.1 GCA_025612375.1 Ignavibacteria bacterium | reverse complement strand
ATGCTCTTTTTTTATATCCTCTTACAACCTATTTTTAAACATAACTTCTATTCAGCTAAAGCTCGTGGCTATTCAGCTAAAGCTCGCGGCTATTCAGCTAAAGCTCTTGGCTATTCAATGGAGATTTCTTCCCTCCAGAAATCCTTCCTCCATGCAAAGCGGTTTAATTCCTTTAGTTCCTCTTCCTTAAGGAGTATGCCGTCGCTAACCGAGGTATTCATTTCTGCCTGTGTGATATTTCTGATTCCCGGTATGACGGTACTTACGGCCGGATGGCTGAGGCAGAATTTAAGGGCATAGCGCGCCATGCTCATGCCGGGGTGGCGTTTTTCCTTAACGCCGTCAATCTCCCGGGTTTTCTTTATTACAGCCATGAGGTTATTACCCCGGAAGTAATGACTTCTTACGTCACCCTCCTGAAACTTTGTCTTAGGCGTATATTTTCCCGTCAGGGCACCTTCATCGAACGGCACACGGATGACAACGGCAATGCCCAGCCTCTGGCAGACAGGGAAAAGATTGCACTTAGGGTACTGCTCAAAAAGGTTATAGATTACCTGGACTTCATCAATTTTACCCATTGCGAGGGCCCCGATTACACTGTCCGGCGTAGTGTCGTGCACTGAGACTCCGGCAGCGCGGATTTTACCCTCCTCCTTCAGTTTCGTAATTGCCTGGAACCATTCGTCCCGCACGTTGAAGCCGGGAGCCCAGGTATGGAACTGATAGACATCGATATAATCCCTCTTAAGCCTTTTTAAGGATCCTTCGCACTGCTTAATGATGTATTCGGCAGGGAAAGATATGTTTACGTCGAAGTCCTCCGGCGGAGGCCACGGGGTATCGGGGACAGGGGGAATTTTAGTTGCCACATAGATTTCTTCTGAGCGTTCTTTGAGGACTTTTCCTATAATCTCCTCGCTGTGTCCTTTTCCGTATCCCTGGGCGGTATCGATAAAGTTGACTCCAAGGTCCATTGCCTTATGGAGGGCTTTAATTGATTCAGTGTCATCCTGGCGCCCCCACATGTCGCCCCCGATTGCCCAGGCTCCGAAACCTATTTCAGAGACTTTCCAATCCAGATTTCCAAATTTTCTGTACTGCATCAAGTTTTTCCGTATTAGTTAAAAGTTACGCCTGAAATGAGTATGATATTTGCATACGGGGTAGCTTCACCCGTGCGGACGAAGGCGATATTTCCCTCAGGGTTTCTCGTAATATTCTTAAATTCCTCGTGAGAAACCTTCTGTATATTTACTTTAGGCAGAAGGCTTGTCACCTCATCATAAACGCCGCAGCTTACGTCCAGCATTTCTTCGGCAACAATTGCCTCTTCGATCTGAAGCTCCTCTAAGATGACTTTAAGGGTTTCTATAAAACGCGGCAGGTTTGTGCTGAGTGCAAGGTCTATCACCTCAGCATTTCTCGGAATAGGAAGGCCGCTGTCGCAGATGACCAGTTTGTCTGTGTGTCCCATTTGAGCAACAACGCGCGAGAGTTCAGAATTCAGTATCCCATTTTTCTTCATAACTTGTTCCCTTATATTTAAATCACTTTTGCGGCTTTGATTTCATCCATTGTAGGCATGGAAGTCTGCGCACCCAGCTTTGTAACAGAGTAGGACGCCACAATGTTTGCAAACTGGATAGCCTTGTCGACCGTCCTTCCCTCTGAGAGTGCAAAAGCCAGGGCGCCGTTAAAGGCGTCGCCGGCAGCCGTGCTGTCTACAACATCGACTTCTCTTGCTGCAAAAAGTTCACTCTTCTGGCTGTTTACAAGAAGAGCGCCTTTTGAGCCAAGTGTCACGATTACATTTTTCACCCCCGTATCAATGAGCCTCCTGGAGGCAAGAGCGGCTGAATCTGTATCGATGACGGGGATTCCGGAAAGCATTCCAAGCTCAATTTCGTTCGGGGTAATGTAATCCACCATCTTCAGCAGTTCATCGGGAAGCCTTCTGGCCGGGGCGGGGTTAAGGATAAACATGGCCCCATGTTTTTTTGCGATGCGTGCAGTCTCCACGACGGTCTCAAGCGGTATTTCAAGCTGTGTTATTACTACGCCGGACTGCGAGAAGGCCTCCTCGTTCTGTTTTATATCCTCAGGAGAGAGTTTCATATTGCTGCCTGATACCACCACGATTTCATTCTGTCCGTAACCGTTGACTGTAATTAAAGCTATTCCGGTCGGTTCAGTTTTGTCGATTAAGAGATATTCCAGCCTGACGCCGTCGGTCTGCATATTCTGAGACAATTTATCCCTGAACATATCGTTACCCATTTTACCGACGAAGAAAGTTTTTCCACCCAGCTTAGCGCTGCATACGGCCTGGTTGGCCCCCTTGCCCCCGGCGAACATGCCGAACTGGCGTCCTAAAATTGTTTCACCGGGTTTCGGGAAGTCTTCACATACAACTACCATGTCCATATTTGCGCTTCCTACAACAAGTACTCCTCTCGTATTCATTAGATGCCTCTATAACTTAAGATTATAAAGAAATAACGTATAATGGTTTAAATGTAATTACAGGTTCAGAAAAAATTCCGGACTTTTTCTGCACTGCTTCAAGTACATTTATCAGTGTATTTGTTACCTTAAGCTGAATAGTATTATTACCTGTCTGAACCATGTCTGTAACATCGAGCCTGTAAGGGTGCCAGGGCAGGACCCTGCCTTCATGACCGTTCATGCTTACTTCCAGGACATCCTCGCCAAGATTGACCTCGAGGAAGAACTTCCCGTTCTTGTAATCTTCAGGCACCCTGAACTCTGTCTCATATATACCTGTGCCCGAGAAGAAGGGGTAGCCCTGTTTTGTCCAGTCGCCTAATTTAATTTTATTTTCTTTCTTTACTATTTTATAGCCCTCTTCAGTCTTTGCAAGGGCGAACTTTCCTGTTATCTTCAGAAGGTCCAGTATGCCGTCTGTCCTTCTTTGTGCTGTGAGCCTTACGGCAACGTGGTTTTGCCCTTCATGGACAAACCTGCTAATGTCGATCTCTTTAATTTCAGCGTCGAGATAGCTCCTCTGTCCCTTGTCTTTTATCTCCTGTCCGTTTATGAATAGTGTATGCTCCTTTCCGCTAAAGCCGTCGATAAGGAGGTTTAATTTTTCAGGCATGTTTTCTATTTCAAAAGTGGTACGGTACCAGAGTGTAACGGGATAAGTTTCATTATCCCTTTCCTGCGGGAGCTGCATTTCCCAGGCGCCGTTTGTAACCTTAAGCCATTCTGAGTCATCGAAAGAGGGGTCTGAATAGCCCTTAGAGTCACTTTCATCCTCTAATTTCATCTTCCAGCTACGGATTAAAAGTGCGTTATCTTCTTTGATGTCGAAATTATACGTTCTGCCCAGCTTTATTGGAGCCGGGGGTTTCACCTGCGGGGTCTTAAGCCTTTTTACGCCGTTATTTGTTTCGACCTTAGCAAAAGCCTCTTTGTCGCTGTTTTCAAGATAACCTGAGATTTTCTTTCCGTCGAAACTCTCCACAACAAGGTTTGTTTCCTGTATAAAAGGCTTCTTTACGCTGTTTCTTATTATAACAATGTGCGACTGGCTTTCTGAGAAATGAAGATTTACAACCGTCCTGCCGTTTTTAATCTGGTAGACGTAGAGCGGTTTAATTTCGCCTGAAGCGGGGTCCCAGAGTTCGGGGCTTCCCGTCTTTTCAAAAGATATTTCAACAGAGCCAATTTCTTTCTGGGAAGTGTTAACGATGAAATAGATGTCGTAGCCGTCTTTTACGCGGTGGAGGTAGAATACCTCTTCATTATCTATAATCACGTCTGGTGAAAGGATTTTATTTAACAGTTTTCCCAGCACTTCGCGGCGCTCCGGCTTTGTTTTTCCTTTTCCGCCGTAGAGATAGACATTCTTTTTTGATTTGATGCCTGAGAACTCCTTGCCGCTTTTGAACTCTGAAAAGAGGTTTTTAGGGTTAACGCCGAAGAGTTCCTTCATTTCGCCCGCGGCGCCGTCGCCTTCAGCTTCCAGGAATTCAAAAGGCAGGATGGTATCGGCAATTACCCTGCCGCCGTTTTCAACAAACTTCTTTATTACCTGGAAGGTGTCTTTTTTGATGTGTGTAAGAGGGGGTAAAATAAGAAGCGAATATTCCTCGTTGGCAATTTTTATTTTGTCTTTTGCGACCTTTGAGCCGATCAGGACGTCCTCATCCACATAGTCGTAGTCGTAGTGGAGTCTCAGGAGTGAATCTGTAATGAAATTGAAGTTGCCTTCAATTGTTTTGCTCGTTGTGCTGGCTTTCTGGGGCTGGTAGTTGGTCCAGATGCTGTTAAGGGGGTAGAGTACGAGCACTTTAGCCACGTGGCGTCCGCCGGAGAGGACGTGTCCCAGGCGCGACATATAAGTTGTAAATTCTCCGTAGTTATTCCACCATGTATGGTGATAGAACTGTGAAGGGGGCCAGTCGCGTTTTCTTTCGCCTTCAATTGAATAGTGGTAGCCGTGGTTGTTGAATAGGTTTACGCCCAGGACATATTCCCAGTTAGCTATCCATTTCATGCGTTCAAGCGTGCAGTCCCAGTAAGCGCCGCCCATAGATTCGCAGAGGAGCCTTGTGCTACCGTAGTGGTGGGCGGCAGAGCTTGCGAGCTTCAGTGCCACGTGCTGGTCGGGTTCTTTTTCTGTACCGATCTTGGGGTAAAGGTGGTCGACGCCCGTAATGTGCATCTGTTTTAAGTGTTTAAAAATATTTCCTTCGCATCTTGCCTGGAGCCTCAGCCATTCCTCAAAGAGGACGTGTCCGGTAAAGATGACTCCGTTTTCATCGCACCATTCGCGCAGTCTTCTGTAGTAGGAATCGGTATACTGTTCGCTTAAGGTGCGCCAGAAGTCGTAGCGTATTTTTGCAGTTACCTCACCCATATCGACGTAAAGCGCCGGCAGGTAGGGCCTCAGGTCGTAGCCGCGGCGCTGCCTGAAGATCTTAAACATCTGGCTTGACCAGGGGACGACGTAATTATCAACGCCAACCTGGTAGTAGTGCATTGCCGGCTCATCTGTGTAGAAGCCGGGGACGATTGTGCCGAAGTCTTTTCCAACGGCATTTTTATATCTGTCGTGAGTAAGTTCAATAAATCTGTTTGTGGATTCAGGGTTCAGGGCGTCTATGTAATACGGCACTTCCTTTTCGAGGAAATAGAGGAGTTTCCATTTTCCTGCCGGAGCCTCCCAGGGGATCACCTTATTGAATGACAGGTTGGGTGTAAGGTCGATGAGCTCTTTAATTCCGTTTTTATATTCGTCAGCCGAGCACGCAAATGCGGCAATGGGGCGTGAGTCTCCCGTATTGACGTAGCGGGAATCCGTTGCCTCAAGGAATGTAAAGAGGGGCCCGTCTACGTTAAGTGCAACGAGTTCAAGATATTTCTGTGAAAGGTGCGGGTATTTTTTAATTACCTGGCGTTCGGCCGTACCGCTGGGCCAGTTCATTTCGTCGTAGATCCATATGTCGAGCCCGATTTCCCTGGCTTTTTCTACGGCAAACTTTACGCGGTCAAACCACTTGTCTGAAAGGTAGCCTATTTCTTCACCAAATCGCCCGTGGATAAAAAGTCCCGGAATACCCTTGTCGTGGTATTCTTTCATCTGCCATTCCATTTCCTTTTCATTCATCTCACCGTTCCAGAACCAGAAGGGGAGTATGCCCAGTTCTTTAGGGGGCTTCCTGAAACTTTCAGGTGTAAGTTTTTCTCCATTAACCAGTTTTTGTGAAAATGCCATATGAGTTTATTCCTCTCTTTGTAATTTTTCTTAAAATGCAAAAATGAGTGAGAAGCGGTGCGGGGACTCGAGGAAGTCATATTTTACGTAAGCATAATCGACTTCCAGTTTGACGCCCGAGAATTCCGTCTTAAAGCCTGCTCCCAGAGCGAGGTTACCTTCTTCATAGTTCATTCTGTAGCCTGCTCTTAGTGAGAGCATATTCATGAATACGTATTCGCCTCCTAAATGGAGTCTTTCGCCATAATCGTTTGTATGAATTGCATCGACATCCAGAGTCAGTTTATTTACAGATGCATCACCTCCAAATACGAGGTCTTCGCCGCCCCAGAGATCGATTGATGTACCGATGCGGAAGACGAGGGGAAGTTCAAATGACTGCTGGTTTTCTTCCTTAGTATACATCCAGCGGGCCTGTTTTGAAAAGTTCTGTGCCGTCATAGCTATGCGGACACCTTTCCACTGCGTGTCGTAGTATGTTCCCACGTCCATTGCCCAGAGCGAAGTTTTATATGTATAAAGGTCCTCCCTGAGGTATTTGACATTAACGCCGATTGAGAGCTGGTCTGTAAAGCGGCGGGCAAGCGTAAGGCCTAAGGCCAGGTCGCTGCCTGTAAATGTACCGCCGGTTCTGGTATCGACCTTGCCCGTAGTGCTGGTAGTAAGTGCCTCCTGAATATTGCCGTAGCTTAATCCCATATAGTTTACGGCAATCACGGCAGGGCCGAAGTTATATCCAACAGCGGCACTTGTAACGCTCAGGTCTGCGATCCACTTTGTATAGTTTACACCAGCCTCAAGGTTTTGGATGCCTGTAAGTCCTGCAGGGTTCCAGTATACTGAGTTAATATCCTGAGTACTGGCAATTGTAGCCTCGCCCATAGCAGCAGCACGGCCGCCGACGCCGATCTTAAGGAACTGAAAAGTCGTGCGTCCGGCTTTATTAAACTGCGCCGGGACCAATCCATTTATTGCCAGGAGCAGAATTATTATTATAAAAAATTTCGTTTTCAATTTATGTTCCTCCAGTTGCTTACTTCGAGGCCCGGCATAAAAAGAGCCGGGCTTTAATTTTTCTTCAGAGACGCCATTTATCTAATGATCATCAGTTTACCCGTAAACTTGCTTCCCATGGTACCCTCTGTCTGAGACTGAACGACATAGATATAAAGTCCGGGAGCAACGAGGAGTCCCGACTCTGAGCGCTGGTCCCAGGAGATGCTGCCGTATAGGTTTCCGTTTACGTCAGGCCCGTGCTGGAGAGTTTTAATAAGGTCTCCTGAAAGTGTATAGATTTTAATTGTTGCCTTTTCGGGCAGATTTCTGAATTCAATTTTCCTTGGTGTCGGTTCGCCGAAGCTATGATTAGGATCGCCCTCGATGTAGGGGTTAGGTGCTGCAAAGACATCCCAGCCCTTTGTTATATCAAGCGGTCCCGGTTTTGCCGAGACTAGCGGTGTACGGTTAACGTCATCGCTGGAAAGCTCCTGTAGCCCTGACACCTTGGTTCCGTTTACAGATGTCCATGGTTTGGGTGTTGAGTTATAAGCCTGCACGTAGTAGTAAAATTCAAAGCCGAACTGCAGTTTTCTATCGAGGTATTCATATTTGTTCAGGTCAGCTCTCCAGTAATTCTGGAATTCATTTCTTGGGATATCGGCAACCAGGTCCCAAATGCCTCTTTTATCGTTGCCTCGGTAGATTCTGTAGCCGCTGACGTCTGTGGATCCGTCGAAGAAAATTCCGCCCGATCCGTCTGTATACTTTGTTTCTTCAGCCAGCTTATCCCATTGTACTGCGACTATAGCCGAATCAGAGCCTTTGGAAGCGTTTGTAGCCCTGCAGTCGGGTGCCGGGGGAGCATCCGGAACATCGGCTGCCATATTAATGCCATTCGCATTGCCGTTTATGCCCCACTTGACGGCGTTTCTTGCTGTTGCGGCATGGCGCCTTATGGCAGCAATTGTACTATCGGGGAACCAGTGGTTCGGGTCGCCCATCTGCACCTGGTGCATATCCATAACGCCTGCAACTTCAGCTAAAACGATTCTGACTGAGTCTCCCGGAGCCAGTGTATAGGGGCCGAAAGAGCTGGTATACCAGCAGTAAAGATTTCCGTTGTTTGCCGGTCTTTTATCAGAAGTTGCAAAATCGTAGAGCTGCTTGGCCGAAAAGGTGCTGAGGCCGAAGGTTTCAAAGTCCACTGTTCTGCCCTGGAACTTATCACCTTCATCGCTATAGATATTAAAGTGCGTCGGGTCTGCGTCAAAAGGATCTGTATTTGGCGCTCCCTGAGGGGGGGTGCGGTAAAGGAATTCAAATCCGAAAGCCGAGGGGTCCTGCAGTTCAGGCTGCCATTCCGGTTTTACGCGCAGAAGCGTTTGCCAGTTAGATTTAATGCCGAAGTTATCCCATGGAACTGGTGCTCTTCCGCCATTATAATGCCTGCTAAAGTAAAAGAGGCCTTTTCCGTCGCCCGGGGCGTCATTTTCAACATTATAGTAATTAAAGTAGCCGCCCGAAGGATGCCAGCCGAAGCCGCCTGCAGGGGCAGCGGAATTAAGAAAGTTGCTGTTATAATGAAAATTCAGCATTCCTTTTGTTGAAACCTGTATTCCGCTATGGAATACGAACCATACCTCGTTGAGTGTCTGGTCGAGGTGGAAGACCTTGTTTACAGACTGAACGACGATGTTTCCAGTATTCTTAAATGTATAATCGTAGATAATAAAGTCGTGGTACCCGTTAAAGCTCCATGACATTGAGCGCTGTGTGACTGTAATGCCTGTTGAGGTATTAAATGTGTTCGTATTCATTTCCTCAGGGAGCTGGGGATTATAGTCCTTGCTTCCGGCAAAATTTCTTACAGTTACGAACGGGGGGTTAGAGGAAAGCACTCCATTTTCACCTGTAGCCAAAGAAGCATGATATATTAAGAAATCCTTCTGTTCAGGGTCGAAGTTAGGAGGAGTAGGAGCCTTGCCGCCTTTTGCAATAATCCAGGGGCCGCTGCGGAAGTTATGGAAGTTGGCATCCGTTATAAAGCCATTAGCCAGTTCCTCGTTGTTGGGATAAGTAAAGCCGGGGAAACCAGGATAGAAGCCTACACCGGTAGTTTCAGTATAGTCCCAGGCACCCGGGTCACCAATAAAGCCCCAGTTGTATAATGTTTCCCAGAGCTTTCCTCTTGTATGAGTAGCAGAATTCTGCTGGGGGAGAATGCTGCCGGTCAAAAGGAAGCAGGTAAATATAAGGCTTAATAAAATCTTTTTCATTTTAACGACCTTGCGTTATATAGTTTATTTTATAGCTTTCTAAATTTTGGAATATCACTTCTTAACAAATCAGTCCTAAAGGCTGAGTGCAAAACCAAAGACAACCTGGCGCGGAAGATTAGTGTACTCAAGCACGTCGGGGAAAGGTGCGCCGTTGACATTTTTTTCCGGGAACTGTGTAAAGCCAGAGTTAACGAATTTCACCCTATCCTCCGGTGAAGCGGTTTTAACTACGCTGAAGTTAACCCACTTATCGTTGAAAGCATTATGGATTTCAACAAAGAAAGCGGGGCGGATTATCTTAAAGTCAAATTCCTTTCTAATTCTGATATCAGCATTTCTGTTGGAAGTACGCATGAAGTTCTTTCCAGCCTCGGGGAAAACGTCTTCAGGAATATTCGGGTTAGGATAGTAGACCTGATAATCCAGCGAAAGCTGCAGATTAGCAAGTAAGCTGCTCATCCATGTAAAATCCCGCGGAACGACGAAAGTAAGGCCGAACTTAAGGCGTGAAGGGTCATATGCAATAGCGTCGCCAATGTCATAGTTCTGGCTTACCTGAATGTTTGATCCCGGGGGAACTATTACCGTAGGGTCGCCCGAGCGTCCGTAAATACCTGTACTCCAGGAGTAGTTCAGGTATCCGCCCCAGAATCCTGTCATCGGTTTTGTGATTGAAATTTCGATACCCTTTGCGTCGCCATAGTCGCCGTTACCTGAAGTCAGGTATCGTGCGCCGCTAAGAGTATAAACCGTAACTGTTCTGATAGTTTTTGTAATATCTTTATAGAATGCCGTCAAATCTGCAACCAGGCCTTCGAAGTTATGTTCAATACCGAGCTCGTAGGCAACAGTTTTCCTCGGTTTTAAGTCCCTGTTGCCGAGGTTGTAAGGAATTACAGTAGCCGAATCGAGACGGATCAAATAAGTATTGAGGATACCGGAGACAGCAGTACCTTCGCCATAGTCACCAAAGCTGGCTCTCTGGAAGAAGTGGCCGTAAGAGAAATGGAGCACAGTTTTCTCAGAGATCGGGTGAGAGATACCGATTCTGGGGGAAAGCTGCCCATAGAGTTTTGTTGGTTCTGTCTGCGGATGCGGGGCCCTGTTTTCAAGGGCAGCCGTAGTAATATCCAGCGGGTCAAAAGGATTTGTGTAGACCTTATCGTTTACGTTATAGAAATCGTAGCGTAAGCCGAGGTTCATTATAAGGCCGCCGAATTCAAGTTTATTCTGGAAGTAAAGATTGCCTTCATATGGATGATATGTATTGTCTTCAATAGCCTTAAAGGCTTTTGTTTCCTGGAAGCGTTTCAAGGTATAGTATGTAAGGTCAGCCCCGCCTTTCATCTGCCAGTATTTATTGAGCTGGCTTGTCATGTTGCCTGAAAGTGAAAGGTCGGTATTATCATCGTGGCCCCTGTAGTAATAGCCGGTTGTATGGAGGCCGATCAGGTTATTGTATCCGCCGGGTATAGGATTTCCATACTGGTCCACCGCCCTCAGGCGGTCATAAAGAGGTACGCCAAGATCCCAGCCGTTAGGATCGTTTGGGAACACGCCCTGGCTCCGGTATGTATGGTTTCTGCTCAGCTGAACCTGGTAGAAAGTGCTAACGCCCAGGACGTGAGTCATCTGAAGTATCTGGCCGTCGGTTCTGTGCTCAGGGTATCCGGGGTAGTCGTAATAAGCATATTTGTTATCCAGGCCGTAACCAGTTATCCAGTCTGCATCCATATATTCCATTCCCTGGTTTGTATTCTGAATGCCGTAGAAGCCCGAGAACATAAATTTAACCGCATCGCTGGTCTTTAAGGTCAGCTTTGCCGTTCCGTCAAACCATGTACCCTTGTTTCTGATGCTGTTGCCTGTAACAGGCGGAGCGGTGCGGTACTTGCCGGAGATAAAAAAGAACATGTCACGGATCAAAGGAACGGGTCCACCAATGGAGAGTTCCTCCTGATATGAGTCGCGGTTGGTATAATCGGTCAGGGGCTGATGAGTGTTCATATAGTCCTGGTAGGCCTGTTCCGGTGTCCAGATGCTTTTAGGATCGTTGCCCGGAATGCCGTTAGGATCGACCCACTGGTTAGGGTTATCTATCCACCACTGGAGGTGTCTTGCGTGAGTATTTTCCCAGTAGCGATTAGTTGAGTAGTCGTAGAAAGCAGTTCCCCAGTGATGAAGGCCTGCAGGAGTCCAGCGGAATTCACTTGTTCCTGTAATTGAGTTTCCGCCTTCTTTTGTAATAATGTTAAACACACCCGACTGAGCCTCGCCGTACTCGGCATTGAAGCCGCCCGTGATGACTTCCAGCTCCTGTATGGCAGTTATATTAATATTTGTATAAGGCTGAAAGTCCAGAGGGTTGCGGGCTCTTATACCGTCAATAAGGAATGAGACCTGGTCAAGTGAGCCTCTTCTGACCACTACCTGCCCGTTACTCATATCGATACCAGGCAGTGTGGTAAGAATTTCAGTCAGCTGTGTGGTCGGCCGGGCGGCAATGTCCGTAGCCTCGACGTAGTGCCTTGTTGAAGTCTGGTCCTTCTCGACCAGTGGCCTCTCGGCAACCACGACCACATCCTGCCCCACCTGTACGACTGTTGCATCCAGTTCATAATCCAGGTTAGTTGTATGGTTTGCGCTGACGCTGACGCCTGTTTTGAGGATGTTTTTATATCCCACCATGGAGGCCTGGACGCTGTAGGTTCCGGGGCGCACGTTCAGGATATAGTAATCGCCTTCGACGTCAGTTACGGCACCCTGCCCGGTGCCTTCAACACGGATTGTTACTCCGGGCAAAGGTTCTCTTGTGCCGGCATCCCTTACCTTTCCTGTAATTTTTCCCCCTGTCTGGGCAAAGGATTCCATTGAAAAGAGAACGACGATTACGGCAGAAAGTATAGCTGCCGGAAGATATTTTCGGGTTATTTTTTTTAGAGCCATGACACTATCCTCATGAATTTGCAGTGCAAATTGTTTTTCTTTTCACTCTTTAACTAATCCATTACAATTACAGATTTAACGAAGCCGGAGGGTTTTTCCCTGGCAGCAGTAAAAGCCGATTCAATTTCGTCAAGTTTATATCTATGAGTAATCAGAGGTGACATGTTGATTTTACCCTCGTTTAAGAGTTCCATACCCACGCGCGCGCCTTTGAGAATTGTATTCAAATCCCTGAAATGAGCATTTATAATGTCAAAAGCCATCCAGTTCCAGTATCCGAGGTCCTTTATTTGACGGGGGCCGGGATGGTAGCCGAAGATTACGAGTTTTCCTTCCATTCTAACGAGTTCAGGGGCTAGTTCAAAAGTTGACTGTACGCCGCCAACTTCAAAGCAAATATCCACTCCCTTATCGTTTGTAAGTTCTTTAATTTTCTTTACGGGGTCTTCTTTCTTTGGATTTATCACCACATCAGCGCCGAGTTTTTCAGCAAGCGCCAGCATTTCATCGCGAACGTCTATTGCAATTAACTTTTTCACCCCTCTTAGTTTAATTTCCTGCAGCAGTATGAGTCCCATAAAACCTGTTCCAACGAGAGCAACCGTATCATCTAACTGGATATTGGCCTTTGTCACCCCGTTTGTGGTACAGGCAATAGGTTCAGAAAGAGCAAGTTCATAGGGAATTTCAGGAGATATGATACAGAGCCTGTCGGGCGTTGCCACGAGTTCTTCTGCATAGCCTTTGCCATCTGCCCATATGGCCACCCTGTCGCCCGGCTTAAAATCCTTCACATTTTTTCCTACTTTAATAATTTCACCTGCCACTTCGTGTCCGATGTGGCGGGGGTATTCCAAATCTTTAATTTTCACTTCCCACTGGTGGAGCTCCGAGTGGCAGACTCCGCAGGCTTTTACCCTGATGAGGCATTCATCATCACCCATATGGGGAGTAGGGCAGTTTTCAATTCTAAAATCGTGTGGGCCATATAATAGTGCAGAGCGCATATTGTTCTCCGGAAAATTTATTCGAAATTTAATCTTACCATTTATTACCGGAAGCCCGGCCATATTTCAGGCCAGGCTTCCCGTATGGAACAAATTACTTCAAGAGCATCATTTTCTTTGTTATAACCACGCCGCTTGCTTCCATAGTGTAGAAGTAAACACCGCTTGAGAGCCTGCCGGCGTCAAAGCTTACGATGTGGCGTCCGGCTGAAAGCGACTGGTTGTTCACCAGAGTAGCTACAACCTGGCCTACAATGTTGTAAACCTTAAGTGTAACAAAGCCTTCCTGCGGAACGTCAAAACGGATTGAAGTTGACGGGTTGAAAGGATTCGGGAAGTTCTGTTCCAGAGCATACTTTGAAGGAACACCCTTGAATGAATTGTCTGTTTCAACCCCTGAGACGCCTGACGGTCCGAATTGGAGTACTGCCCAGTGCTTCGAGTTTGCGAGGTTATAGAAGCCAGGATCCTTTGAGTCTGTTGTTGGATCTGTATAAGGATCATTTGGTTTGTTGGGCTGCCATGTATAATATGCATAGGCATCGTGGAATTCCGCATCACTCTGGCGTGAACCTGTGCTGCCGCCTATGTTAAAGCCGAGTATACCCTGATATGCAACACCCGGATTATAGATAGCCATTTCAACATCCCAGACACCCTTGGTGGTATCAATGAATGTAGCCCAGCGGGCATACTTTGAAGCATCGGGATGAATTATAACAGTATCACCCGGGAACTTCTGGTATTCTTCAGGAATGTTAGTAGTATCGCCATTATTCAGTGTTACTTTGTCTCCTAAGACAAGGAAGTGGTAAGGGCCGTCGGGAGCGGCATAGATGTTTCCATCATACCATCCCTTCATGTCGATTCCGAGCCTGTCTGAAAGGCTTATGAAGAGCTGATCTCCTGTCCATTTGCCTTTCCAGAAGAGGTTTGTAGAGTCATTTACGAATTCATCGATGTGCATGAAAACGTAAAGAGTATCCTCTGACCAGAGCATGCGGCCATACATTGCATCATAGTCCGGTGCTTTGAGTCCTTCGCGGTAATACTTATTTGTCCAAATTTCATAACCCTTATTGGTTATCATATCTGCATGAGCAGCATTTGTCCAGTCTACCTCGTCCATTTTACCGTCGATCTTAATTAAGCCTGTTGCCTTGGGAACAGTTACGGTCTTGCGTGTAACACTGTCCTTTGTGCCGGGCAGGAAGTTCAGCAGTGCCCAGTCTTTTGAGCTTGCAAGGTTATAATATCCGGGATCCTTTGAGTCTGTGGTTGGATCTGTATAGGGATCGTTCGGCTTATTGGGCTGCCATGTATAATATGCATAGGCATCGTGGAATTCCGCATCACTCTGGCGTGAGCCTGTGCTGCCGCCTATGTTAAAGCCTATCTGACCCTGTTCAGAAACGCCAGGATTATAGATTGCCAATTCAATGTCCCAGACACCCTTGGTGGTATCAATGAATGTAGCCCAGCGTACAAATTTTGAAGCATCAGGATTTATAATAAGGGAATCCTGCGGCCTTGCTCTGTACTCTTCAGGCACCTTGGTCGTATCACCACCATTTAATGTAACCTTATCACCAAAGATCCAGAGATGATAAGGCCCGTCGGGAGCGGCATAGATGTTTCCATCATACCATCCCTTCATGTCGATTCCGAGCCTGTCTGAAAGGCTTATGAAGAGCTGATCTCCTGTCCATTTGCCTTTCCAGAAGAGGTTTGTAGAGTCATTTACGAATTCATCGATGTGCATGAAAACGTAAAGAGTATCCTCTGACCAGAGCATGCGGCCATACATTGCATCATAGTCCGGTGCTTTGAGTCCTTCGCGGTAATACTTATTTGTCCAAATTTCATAACCCTTATTGGTTATCATATCTGCATGAGCAGCGTTTGCCCAGTCTGCATCATCCATCTTTCCGTCAATTTTAATTGTACCTGTTGCCCTTGGTACATCCACTTTTTTCCGTACATAATCCTGTGCGGAAACAATCGACAGAGATGTTAAAAGTAAAAGTGCAAGAACCAGTACACTTACCTTTCTCATAATTACCTCCTGATTTTGTTTTGTTTAACGGTTAAGAACAACTCACTAATGCTGTTAACCATTTTAATATTAGTTACCCGGAGAAAGAATCATTAGAAATTAGGGTTATCGTCTACTTTAGCAACACTCTTAATTTATCTGCAATTAGAAAGCATAATTGATGCTTACTGCCGGCACAATATTGTTAGAGCTGTATTTGCCGGAAGTTGGTGAAAGCGCGCCGTTATTTACTTGCCTGCTTACCCCGGCAGAATAAGCAATTCCCGCATCCACGGTATAATTTTCATCCCTGTACTCTATGCCAAATGAGAACCAGTGCTGACTTACGCCGGGAGTTAGCATAGTGTAAGATTCAGCTGTATTCTGGCTCTGGCTGAACCTGTAGCCAAAGCGGTAGCTCATCTCTTCAGAACCTGTAATTTCAAATCCGAGGCCTGCGCTGAAGCTGTTTCTTAAATTCATAGGAATACTTGCAGGGCTTATACCCAGGAGTGAATCGGTCTGGTTAAGCCCGTTCTGCCACAGCCGGTTTTCGGTAGTAAAATTTGTTGTCTTTTGTGTATTTCCCCAGAGGCTGTATGACATGTCTATATTCACGGCAACGCTCTGGCTCAGTTTATATACGGCACCGAGGCCCATTACCCATGGCATTTCGAATTTTGAGGCAACATTTACATTGGTTTCTGTAGAGTCGAGTGCGGCGAACATGCTGCTCTTTGCGTCGCCTTTGAGGTCCGCCTTAAAAGCGCTTCTTACCATTAAGCCCAGCCGCAGGTTTTCAGACAGGTCTGCCATAGCGCCGAGTGTAAAGCCATAGGCCCAGGCATTCTCATCGTATTCAACCTGATAGCCTGCAAGTCCCTGAGGCCTGTTATTCTGGAGAGGGAAAGCCAAAAACTGGGTTACGTGATATATGTTTGCACTAAGTCCCAGAGAAATGGTTCCAAAGCTGATGCCGAAGGAGGGGGAAATGGCGCTGACGTTCAGGCGGTTTGTCATATCGAAGGCCAGAATAACAGCGTTTGAATCGCGTGTGCTGAAAACAGTATAAGGCCAGTCGACCTCATAATTAACAAACGGCTGGTATGCCACTGCAGCAGTCATTCCGGGTGCAAAGTTCCAGTAAAGGCCGCCTCCTAAGTTAAAGTTGTCATTCCTGTAAGAATTAAACAGGCCGTTTCTTGTGCTGTTAAACTCCTGCTGTTCGAGCAGGTCTGCGACCGTAAGCCTGAGGCTGCTTCCTGTAAGATAGCTCAATGAAGCAGGGTTGGAGAATGTAGAGTTCAGGCCGTCTACGCCGGCAATATAGAGCCCGTTAAGTGCAAGTGTACGTGCGCCGTAAAGTGAGTAATAATTAGTTCCGCCTGCGCTTAGAGGTCCGTTGAGCAGGGTTACTGCCGTTATGAGTATAAAAATTCGATTCAGTTTCATGCGCCTTCTCCGGTTAAAAATTCGAATGTTACCAGGTATGGAATACTACATATGCGTAGTTTGCCGTAAACAAAAATCTTCCGCTGCCATCCCAGTCCTTATTGGCTATCCAGAAATAATAGTCAGTGTTTCTCTTCAAGCCTTCAGAGGGGTACTGGTTAAAAACTTTTGTTCCGGCGAACTGCTGCCCTGCTACAATAGGGGAGCCAATGAGGTTTTTCTTTCCATAAACCGATTTCCCGTTTGCACCGGGTTCTTCAGACCATACCTCCCAGACAATTTTGCTTTCGTTGTACTGGTTTCCCTCGGTTATTCCCATGGCCGAGACGAGGGGATCTTTAACGTCCGACTGTGTAATAGTCCATGCAAAGGTCGGGTTATTGCTTGTCTTCGGCTGTATAACTGTTAAGTCGGCCAGCTGGCCAAAGACAGTAACGTCGCTGATATTTATAAACACGTCAATATTTTGAGTTTTCATGGTCAGGCTGAAAGGGGACACTTTAATGGAATCGGCTGCTGTTTTAACTGTTGCTGCGGCCAAGGAAGGGTCCACCTGGAGCACTTTCCCTTTAGACTGGGAGAGCTGGTTCCAGACATCTTCTTTTACAACCCAGTACGTATATTTAGTATCTTCCTGCAGGCTGTCCAGCTGTTTTCCGCCGTACTGCTGTGTCAGGTCCTGTGCACCTGAAGGGAGTGTGCCGAACCTGAGGGGGTAGTGAATTGCGTTACCCGGCATATAAACGAGCCATACCAGGGAGGTATCAAGAGCTGCCTTGTCGCCGCGGTTTATGCCGATTACCGTTGCATAGCCGCCCACCCAGGTAAGTTCGGGCTTAAACGACCCCTGTTCGACCGTCACCTGGGAGAGTTTTGTTGTTTCAGTATATGGCGCAAGTGTATTATCCTTTTCCTTGCACCCGGTGAACAGTTCTGCGGAAACCAGGACCGCCGATAAAAGTAATCCATATAATATTTTCTTTTTCATGTTGAGTTTTACCCTCATTTAGGACTAAGCACTAATTACAGTTTTCTAATCTGCTCCATCCAGAGCTGGTTATGCACTTCTCCTTCCATGTCGGAATGGATAAGAGTATAGTTGCCGTTGGAGCGCAAATCTGCAAAAACAAAGACGTAAGTTTTTTTCTGATTATAGATCCAGATCTCGTAGGGAAGAGTATTCGTTTCAAAATTATGGTGTTCTATTTCGTCCGGGGATCCGTATTTTATGAGTACCCTGCCCCTGTCGCTCTTCCAGCCTTCCTGCTTTCCCCAGGTAAAACTGTTGTTTGCGTAGTTATATCTCTGCTGTATGCTTTTAAGAATTTCGTTTGCCTTTGTTTCGGGTGTCGGGTCCTGCTGGTGCCAGTATTGGATAATAAACTGCGCCTTACCCCTGAGGTCCAGTCCTTTATAAATGTTATACTGGGATGGTGTAGCGACATACTGAAGTATGCGGCCGAAGAGTTCGGCTTCATCTTCGGAAAGTGAAGGGCGCTGCTGCCGGGCATAATCAGCCTGAATGACCTCGAACTTCCTGGAAAATGTTATTTCACTGCCTGTCAGGGAATCCTTAACCTGAACCTGCAGGTCGTAGACGCCGCTCGGGACGCCGGAGACAGTAATGCCGTGTGTAATTACGGCAGAGTTTCCTCCTCTTTTAATTCCCATGAGAGGGAAAGTCTTGACCGTTTTTTCGCTATTTCGGATTGAATAACTGATCCAAAGAATTCTTCCGGCCTCAGATGGGATATTATAAAGCTCATAGTAGGTATAAAGAATAGGGCTTAGTATTCCGTAGCGTCTTGAAGGACTAGGGACAATTGACCTGTTGTTCTTTAGGAACGTTTTATTTAGCGGTGTTTCTTCGATTGCCGAGACAAACTCAATCTGGCTTGCAGTGAATTTATCAACTGATATTGAAGGGACATTAAAGGGAAAAGAGATATGAGCGCTGTTTGAGCCGTTTGCATCTTCAACCGTCACTTCAGCATTGTAGTCCCCGGGCTGAAGCTGAGGCACCTGCCACTGGTCGTATGCCGCCATAATTTTCAGGTTGGCTGAATCTTTTTTCTGTACAACGTCAGTCATCCACTGGCGTTCTGAGACTATGTTACTGCTCCCGTCTGAAAGCTTAAAAGTTGTCTTAAAGGTGCCGAGCTGCTTATCCGCCTCTTTTTTATATGTCAGCTGGTCGGCCTGCACCATGAGGTAAAACTCCTCGTAGGTTTTTCCTTCCTTTCCCCGAAAGCCCGCATGATCCACGTAAAACTGCAGGTTTCCCCGGCTTACAGCAGGAATGTCCGCTGTCTGCGCCGTTAAGGCCAGAGACGGGATGAAAAGACAAATAAAAGCTAAAGCCTTTTTCACTTTAATAACCCTCTACTCTTTAAGTCCTGATAAGGTAATGCCCTGTATGAAGTATTTCTGCGCAAAGAAGAACACCAGCAGTATTGGAAGCACTGCCGTTACAGACCCCGCCATTAAAAGATCCCACTGCGTGAGATATCTGTCGCGGAAAATGGCCAGCCCCAGCTGTACTGTGCGCATTTCGTCGGAGTTGAGGACGATGAGTGACCAGATAAAGTCGTTGAATGCGCCCATGAATGTAAATATTGCAAGAGTTGCAAGTGCGGGCTTTGAAAGAGGAATAATTATTCTCCAAAGCACGCTGAAACGGCTGGCTCCGTCTATGTAGGCCGCCTCTTCAAGCTCCTTTGGAATTGTCATAAAAAACTGCCTTAAGAGGAACGTTCCGAATGCGCTTGCCAGGCCGGGGACAATTAAAGCCTTAAAGGAATCGATCCATCCGAGCCAGTAGAGCATCATGAAGCTTGGTATCATGGTGACGTTGTAAGGTATCATCATGGTGCCCAGGAAGATGTAGAACAAAATGTTGCTTCCCCTGAAGCGGAGCCTTGCAAATGCAAATGCAGCCATCGAGCAGGTAATGAGCTGGCCGAAAGTTACAGACAGCGAGACAATTATGCTGTTTATGTAATAGCGCCCGAACGGGGCCGCCTCAAAGGCATTCTTATAGTTTTCAAAACGGAACTTCTCGGGAAGCCACTTTGGAGGATAGACATAAATTTCATTCATATCCTTAAGCGATGTTAATACCATCCAGATAAAAGGCGCCAGCGTGACCAGGGCCAGAGCGTAAATTACCAGATGGAATACAATTCCTTTTGAAATTTTAACGGTTCTTTTTAATCCTTTGCCCGGCATGGTTAATTCCCTAAAACTTTAGATTTCATGTATTTCATTTGAAGCATCGTAAAAATGAACAGAATTGCAAAGAGCACGTACGAAACTGCCGAGGCGTAGCCCATTTCAAAGAATTTAAATGCATGCTCATAAACATAGAATACGAGCACTTTTGTGGAGCCCAGGGGGCCGCCTGAAGTAAGTACGTAAACAATGTCGAAGACCTGGAAACTTCCTATCATGGACATTACCATGATAAAAAATGTTGTGGGGCTCAGAAGAGGAATTGTAATTTTCCAGAATCTTGTCCATTTGCCCGCGCCGTCAATTAGGGCAGCCTCATAATAGGTTTCAGGTATACCCTGAAGCCCTGCCGAGAAAAGCACCATATTGTAGCCGAAAGTCTTCCATACACCCATAATAATAAGAGCGAACATTGCAGCCGTAGGGTCGTTAAGCCAGTTAATTGGGCTTATGCCGAAAAGGCCGATAAACCAGTTGATGAGGCCGAAGTTCGGGTCATAGAGCCATCTCCATATAACGGCGGCGGCAACGGGGGATATAATTACAGGAGCAAAGAAGGCGGTGCGGAGAAACTTCTTTCCTATAACCTTCTTATTCAAAGCATAGGCTACCATGAGTGAAAAGCCCATATTGAGGGGAATTGTACCAAAGGTGTATATTGCCGTATTTTTAAGCACCTGCCAGAATTCCTCGCTCTGAAACATGCGTATATAGTTATCGAGCCCAACGAAAGTTGTTTCGCTTGAGAACATGTTCCACTTCTGGAAGCTGAGGTAAAAGGAGAAGATGACAGGGAACAGTATAAAGGTTGAAAATACAACGAGTGTGGGGGATAAAAACAGCAGGGCACTCATTCCGTCACCTTTTTTGTACGGCGTTCTTCCCTTCTTTTTTAATTTATCTCCGGCCTTGTTGTTTTTACCCGGCATACCGGCCTCAGGCGAAGGCTCTTTTTTTAATAGGGTTTCTGTTTCATTCATACTGCTTATTCTCTTTCTGCTCTATCCTGTTTCTGCTCTTATTTTTTCCGGCTCTTACTTTTTCGAATACGAGCTTAAGAGCCTGTTTGATTTATCCGCCGACTCATCGAGAGCCTTTTTGACGTCCATTTTCCCGACGGTGGATTTTTCAATTGCCTCTGCGATGTGGCGCGTGATCTGGAGGCCGCCGTAATCTATAGATTTCTGGGCCACGCCGACTTCCATCTGGTCTACGAAAACCTTAAAGTTTGGATTTTTATTCAGGTATTCCTGGAATTCAGGTACGTTCTTTACCGCGTGCCTGATCGGGAGGTAACCTGACTTCATGGCCCAGAAGGCCTGCACCTCAGGCTTAGTCATCCACTTGACAAATTCCCAGGCTGCATCGGGATGCTGGCTCTGTTTGAAGATTGCGAGGTATTCGCCGCCTACAATTGTTGCCTGCTTGTTGGGACCCGCAGGAAGCGGTGCAAAAGCCCAGTTAAGGTTTTTAAGAATATCGTTATAACGGGGAAGGTTCCAGGGGCCGTCCATTGCCATGGCCAGGTGTCTTGAGGCAAAGGCAACGTCGTAGTCTGATGTAAAAGTGCTGAGGTGGAGTTCATTGTACATGTCCTGCCAGAGTTTAAGTGCCTGCACTCCCGCGGGGTCATTATAAAGAACTTTTGACTGATCGTTTGTAATAACGTCTCCGCCTGCCTGCCATAGGTAAGGAAGCCACTGCCAAACCATCCAGGCGCTTAAGGGTCCCGCGGCAGGATAAACAGGCAGGAACATGCCGGTCTGGTCGTTTTTACCGTCGCCATTTATATCAAGTGTAAGTTTCTTTGCGTATTCGTGGAGCTCATTCCAGTCCCTGGGAGGGTGGTTCGGATCCAAGCCGGCCTTTTGGAACATATCCTTGTTATAAAGGAGCGCCAGGTTGGTGGCTTCCATGGGCATGCTGTAGAGTGTACCGCGCCAGGATGCATACTGCAGTAAAGAAGGATATATGTCGGCCATATCCTCTTTTGAGATGCCGTTTTTGCCCTCGCTGAAGTCCCGGATCTTATAGATTGCATCGGCCTTTACGAGGTCCTCCATAAAGTCGGAATGTATCCAGGAGATATCGGGAGCGCTTTTGCTCTGTATGGCTGTAACGAGCTTCTGGATGAGAGCGTCGCCCGTTGGCACATACTGGGCTTTTATTTCAATATTGGGATGTTCTTTTTCGAAGCGTGCAATCAGTTCGTTCAGGGCGGGGACGGTGGAGGAGACAAAGCTGTGCCAGAAAACCACGACAGTCTTGCCTGAGGATTGCTGCTGTTTATTTCCGCAGCTGAAGAATAATAATGATGCGATTGTTAAGAGAACAATCTTTTTTAATACTGCTTTCAATGCCTAACCCCTTCTGTTTTGATTTACTGTACCGGACTAATAAAACTTTACAGAGATATATCTAAAATCGATAACTTACTTTATCGAAAGATTTTCGGGCTTAAGGAGCAACTTGAAAATTGCTCCATGCACAGTTCCTGCATCTCACTCCCACACGCGCAAAGTGTGTGTGTGTGTGTGTGTGTGTGCGCGCGGAAGCAATGGAGGAAGCAACTATTATTTTAGGAAACGGTGTTACTCTGGAACGGCTTAATACTTATTTCCATGAGTATCAGTTAAAAAAAATTTATCTGAAAAAGCGGTCAATTACTCAGGATATTACGCACTGATTTTCTGACAACCAGTTCCGGCATCAGCACGATTCTCTTTTTATCTTTTTTGCCTTTTGCTTTCATCTCCTCGTTAAGGAGTTTGACAGCTACTTCACCCATGAGTTCCTTGGGCTGTCTGATAACCGTAAGCGGGGAGACCAGGTAAGGGGCAAAGTCGATATCGTCGAAGGCAACTATAGAAATGTCGTCGGGGATTGTGCATTTTTCTTCGAAGATCGCCTGCATTGCTCCTAAAGTAATCAGGTCGCTCGTCGTGAATATTGCAGACGGGGGATCGGTTAAACTTAAGAGCAGTTTAGTCTCAATGTATCCGTTTTCCTTCCTGAAGTCGTTACCCACAATGTAGCGTTCCTGAATGGGTATATTATGGTCCTTAAGGGCATCCTTGTATCCATTCAGGCGTGCGTTATTTGTATAGGTATTCAGCAAGCCCTGGACAATGGCAATACGCCTGTGTCCGTTCTCAATTAAATGTTCAGTAGCCTTATAAGCTCCGGCATAGTTATCCACGACCACTGCGTTAGCGTTCATATCTTCAAGGCAGCGGTCAAGAAGAACAAGAGGTTTATTATAACTTAAGAGTTCCTGCAGATGATCTGCCTTCTGGCCAACGGGCATGATGATATAGCCATCGACGCCCTTGCTTCTCAGGAGGTCTATCTGCCTGATTTCGGTTTCAATATTTTCATTAGTAACACATATAATAAGACTGTAGCCCAACTGGTACATATAGGATTGGATCGTGTGAGTGATGTAAGCAAAGAAGGGGTTTGAAATGTCGGGTACCACTAGTCCTACGGTATGGGTTTTTTTAAGTCTGAGCCCGCGAGCGAGTTCATTTGGGCGGTATTTGAGGTCCTTGGCTGCTTTGAGCACATTTTTCTTGGTTTCCGTACTGATGCGGTATTTCTCGTGTTTATTATTAAGGACACGGGAGACAGTAGTAATAGAAACGCCCGATTTCAGCGCAATGTCATTCAATGTAACAAGCATTATAGGCAGCTCTCAATTAAATTATGTTGAAAAAATCTTCCAGAAATTACTTTCAAACGGGTTTTGCACAAACGTTTGTGCAAATTCAGATCAGTCAAGTCCTCAGCAATTATTCAGAATCAAATTTCTCAAATTAACATTAAAAGAGGGGGAAATTGCTCAAGAAAGCCTTTTTTCGGCAAAAACAAAGGTTTTTAACGTTTTCAGGATATAAAAAGAGCCTTTACTTCCGTCCATTTACGAATGCTGCTTTCTTCAGCCACAGTATGAAGAACAAACATAAAACCGGTAAATTACCGGGGTTGCACAAACGTTTGTGCAACCCTGATGTCAAAATAATCTGAAAGCTTGAATATGTCAAGTGCTTTTTTCAGAAATATCCGGAAAAAATTTATTCCCTGCCTTAGGCCCAAGTTTTACCCGGCTATTTATGCCTGAGGATTGGGAGATGGCTCAGGACCCGGGTTAGGGCCGGGTTCGGGGTATGGAGAGGGATCGGGTATAGTCTCAGGCGCCGGCGGCTCGGGCTCTGGCTGCGGCTCGGGCCCCGGTTCGGGCGGCTCCGGCACCTGGAGGAACTGCCTTAAAGCTTTTTCTTTTATGTTTTCTGCTTTCATATTGCACCTTAAAAGTTTGTTAATCTATATTTTCAATAATTTCAGTTAATTACAATTCAAATAGGCGGCCTCTTCCATGGAAAATTTCAAAACAGGCTGTTGCTTTGGAGCACTGTAATTTTGTATGACTTGCCGAAATAGCTGAATTTACTATTATATAATTATATGGGTATTGATATTACGACATTATAAAGGCTTCTGGCGGGTTTTATATGGGGCAGAGAAAGCATTGCACTTATATTTTCACCATTCAGAGGGCAGTTCCCCAGGGAGCTGATATACAGGAAATTTCCGATTACCTGGCCCTGCTTAACTCTGCCGGATGCGATGTAATAGTTGTGGACGGTTCGCCGCTTGAAGTCTATGCCGCTCACGAGGGTGCATGGTTCAACCTCTGCAGGCACGTCAAAATAGATTCCAGGTATCGCTCTGCGAGCACTTATGTAAACAGCATTTATACGGGAGCGGCCCTTGCGGGCGGCCAGAAAATTATAGCCGCCTCGGAAAAAGTCAGGTATACGCCGGATGACGTTCTCCGTATGTGCGAGCTTCTGGAGCATTTTGAGCTTGTACGCCCGCAGAACTACCTTTTTCCCCTCAACTGGTGGAGCCAGGTTGAATCTGCCGGAATACTCATCAACCGTACCATTTTCCCCGGAGGGGACTCTCCTGAGACCATTGGATTTTTAAGTTCCACATTCCACAAGTTCTGCAGCCGTAAGGACAAGGCTTTCGATCAGACAGAAGACATTACGAGGCAGTTCATCATGCACCAGGCGAAAGTCTGCTTTGCGCTCGACTTTCTCATTCAAAAGAACTCTCCGCCGTTCAATGAATGGTGCATGAAGTGCTTCAGGGAGACGTATAAAAATTTCAGCTTCAGCCTCAGGCCATGCATATTTCTGCTTTTAATTCCCATGGGTATTCTGCTGCAGTTCTTCTTCGGAACGCGAGCATTTTTATTTTATTGTGCGGCAGTGATAATAAGTGCCGTTACGATTGCATTTCTCGGGTGCTTCAGAGGCGGCCGGAGGTTCTTTCCTCTCAGGCTTTCATTTGCCGCACCGGCCTGGCTTATGGAGAGGATACTTTGCCATTATAAAACCCTGTTCTGGCTGCTCAGGCCGGGAGGGCATCCATCGTTTGCAAACTCGTTGAAAAAGAAAAGCAGGAGCTACCATATTAAGGGCCCGATTAAGGTAAAACTTCTGGAAGGGAACAGGAAGACTGAAAAGAACTGAGTAACAGGTGTTAAAGGATAATGTGATTATGAATTATCAACCGATTGAAAACTATGGGATCATTGGAGACCTAAATACAGTTGCCCTGGTTGGACTTAACGGCTCAATTGATTTTATGTGCTTTCCTGACTTTGATTCCCCGAGCGTATTTGCGGCCATGCTGGATGCCGAAAAAGGAGGAAGTTTTTCCATAAATCCCCAGCTGGACAACGTAAAAAACAAGCAGCTTTACATACCCGATACCAATGTCCTTCTGACCCGTTTTTTGTCTTTTGACGGCGTTGGTGAGATTACGGACTTCATGCCCATAGAAGAGCTCTTCAAGGGGCATATCCTCATAAGGAGAGTAACCGCGGTAAGAGGGGAGCTGTCGTTTACAATGAAATGCAGCCCGAGGTTTAACTACGCCCGATCTGAGCACAAGGCAGAAATAAGCAAGAACACCATAGTCTTCCGAAGCCAGGGGGAGGATAATACGGTCCTCAGGCTTTTAAGCACTGTCCCGATGAAAATTCAAAACGGCGACGGGCATGCCCAATTTACGCTCAGGACGGGAGAGACTGCCGATTTCATACTGCAGTTTGTTAGAAAAGGGGCCATAGAGATAGGCGACTTAGGGCAGTTCATTACAGAAAACCTTTATGAGACAATGAACTACTGGAAGGACTGGATTGCCGAATCCAAATATACGGGGCGATGGCAGGAAATTGTCAACCGTTCCACGCTGGTTTTGAAGCTCATGACGAGCTGCCGCTACGGTTCTCTTGTTGCCTCGCCCACATTCAGCCTGCCGGAGGCAATCGGGGGTGAAAGGAACTGGGACTACCGCTACACGTGGATACGTGATGCCTCATTTACGATATACACACTGATCAACCTGGGTTACACCAAGGAAGCCGGCGCATTTATGAAGTGGGTTGAAAAGGAGTGCCAGGACATCGGCAACGCGGGCTACCTGGGCCTCATGCATACAATTGCGGGTGAAAACACGCCGGATGAAAAGATACTTCATAACCTGGTAGGATACAAAAAGTCCTCCCCCGTCAGAATCGGCAACAACGCATATAAGCAGGTGCAGCTTGATATTTACGGCGAGCTCATGGATTCAGTGTACCTTTTCAACAAGTACGGCGAGCCGATATCATACAATTTCTGGAACGACCTGGTCAGTCAGATCAACTGGCTCTCTGACAACTGGCAGAAGAAGGACGAGGGGATCTGGGAGGTCAGGGGAGGCAAGAGGCATTTCCTTTATTCCAGGCTCATGTGCTGGGTTGCCTTCGACCGCGCGATAAAACTGGCCCGCATGAGGTCTTTTCCCTTGTCCGGGCGCTGGGTGGAGGAAAGGGACAAGATATTCAACAGCATTTTTACAGATTTCTGGAGCGACAAGCTGAAAGCTTTTGTGCAGTACAAGGGCGCCGATACGGTTGACGCCGCGGCACTGCTCATGCCTCTTATGAGATTTATAAGCTCCAAGGATCCGATGTGGCTTTCCACGCTGAAGGAAATTGAAAAGGAACTCGTTTCAGATTCACTCGTCTTCCGCTACAGGCATACAGAAGCCGCCCCGGACGGGCTTAAAAGCGGGGAAGGGACGTTTTCCATGTGCACATTCTGGTACATCGAATGCCTCTCGAGGGCGGGTGACCTTCAGAAGGCAAGGCTTTATTTTGAAAAGATGATAGGCTACGCCAACCACCTCGGGCTTTATGCCGAACAGCTGGGCTTTCAGGCGGAGCACCTTGGGAATTTTCCGCAGGCATTTACACACCTCGGGCTCATTAGTGCGGCACTAAACCTGAACAGCCAGCTTAACGACCAGAGGAACAAACAGAATCCGAACCATTATTAAGCATTACCTATGAAAGCAATAGCAATAACACCAGGCAAAGGGGATCCGGAACTAATTGACGTCCCGGAGCCTAAAATCACAAATCCCCACGAGGTCAGGCTTCAGGTCCTAAACGTCGGCATCTGCGGCACGGACCGTGAAGAAGTCTCGGGCGGGAGGGCGGACGCCCCGGAAGGTCAGAGCAGGCTTATAATAGGCCATGAGATGCTTGGGCGTGTAGTTGAATGCGGGAGCTCGGTCAGTTCCGTCAGGCAAGGCGACTACGCCCTTTTTATGGTGCGCCGGCCGTGCCGGGAGTGTTATCCCTGCCTGCATGGAAGAAGCGACATGTGCTACACGGGAAAGTATAAAGAAAGGGGAATTAAAGAGCTCGACGGATACCAGGCAGAATTTGTTGTTGACGATGAGGAATTTATTGTTAAGGTGCCCGGTGAGATCAGGCATATCGGAGTTCTTACCGAGCCTATGTCTGTAGTTGAAAAGGCAATCGATGAACTGCTTCTTATTCAGGCCTCCAGGCTTCCGGAGAAGGACGTTACAGACTGGATCAAGGGGAAGAATGCGCTTGTAGCAGGACTGGGCCCTATAGGGCTCCTGGCCTCTTTTATACTCACACTCAGGGGCGCAAATGTCTACGGGCTTGACATTGTTGATGAAAACACTCACAGGCCCGCTCTTCTAAAGGCAATTGGCGGAAAGTATATAGACGGCCGTAAAGTTGAGACCACAAAAATTGACGAGACTTACCGTCCGATGGATATCATTGCAGAGGCAACGGGAATTGCAAAGCTGGAGTTTGAGCTAATGGACGTTCTGGGTATTAACGGCGTTTATGTGCTTACAGGAATTCCGGGCGGGGACCGCCCGGTTTCAGTTCTTGGAAGCAGGATTATGCGGCAGATGGTGCTGATGAATCATGTCATCTTAGGAAGCGTGAATGCAAGCATACATCACTACCAAATGGCAATAGACGATTTAGTCAGTGCCAACACCAGGTGGCCCGGGGAACTAAGCCAGTTAATAACCCACAAGGTGAAATATGAAAACTTTGAGAACGTGATGAAAAAACATTCCCCTGATGAGATAAAGGCGGTGATAGTGTGGGGGGAGTTTTAGGTTCAACGTTCGACGTTTAATTTAGAAGTATCATTTTCTTATAAAGAGCGTATCCGGTTCCCTTAACTGAATAAAGGTAAACCCCGGAAGAAAGGGGTTTACCGTTCATGTGGACTGCCTTCCACAGATACTCATTACTGCCATTTGCCCTGAGGCCAAGATCCTCTCTATAGACCAGGTTTCCCAGGAGGTCGTAGACGTCAAAAGTCACGTTGTCTTTGGCGGGAAGTGAAAATCTGATTTTTGTCATTCCGTTAAAGGGATTAGGATAATTCTGCTGAAGACTAAAGCTTTCAGGTTTCCCTGCGTTACTTTCCTCTAAATTGTTTCCCCCGACATCTGTTGAGGCCTTTTCAACTACAAGTCCGTACAGCTGTGCCATATCCGTTTTGGCGGCAAAATAAATGTCCAGCACCCCGTCGGTGACACTGATGCTATTGAAAACCTTTTCATAAGTCCTGTTAATTCCGGCTAAAGAATATAAGTCCAGGTTTAAGGCTTGTCCTTCATTCTCAACATAAACATCAAAAACTCTTTTGCTCGCCTGAGTAAAGTAATTCTCCATCAGCATCAGTTTTACGTTATACTTTCCTTCGGGCACGCGGACCTTGTAGGAAACCATCCCTTTCAATGCATTTTTATAGACCTCTGAAGTTCCAGTTGGCGGATAAGCAGGATCCACGCTTCCGTCCTGATATCCGTATTCAGAGGTTTCCTTCCATTCCTGGTCTGCAAGGAATCCGCTAACAGCTCCTCCGCCAGTGTTGATTTTTATAGGGAAGCTTAATGGCGTCTGTTTTATGAGTGAGATTGTTCTGGGTAAAAGTGTGTTGGCATCAGTGGACCTGTCCTTAACGTTAGCAACTGTTATTGACTGGACTGAAGCGTCGGAACTACCCAAAGAAAGTTCAACAGTTTTGCGGTCTTCGAGTAGTTGTGCACTGCTTACAGTAAGCCCCGCAGAAGTATAGTTGGAAGCTGATTCAGCGCTGGTCTTTTCGACCTCCTCAGAAAACTTTACTATAATTTTGTTTCCTTCAAGTCTGGCCCAGAGGGGCTGGGGTGTATTCTTATCGGTATAGCCCGTATGGTAGCTGTCTGTAATGCAGAGAATAAGCATGCCGTCTTTAATTACGGCGTTGTCAGTTATAAAGTCGCAGTTATTTCCATCCCACGTGTGAGTTGCCTTCTCCCAGCGCGACTGGTCCCATGAGTTAAAGTCGTCCTTCCATTTAAGCGAGAAGTTGTTGCCTGTTCCGTAGCTGCCCGAGCCCGGTGTATAGGCATAGTAGCTTACCCAGTCGTAGTATGCAAATGCCGGAAGCGCCGCCGGATTAAGCACGCCCGCCCAGTTTGGGTATGCAGGGTTCCAGACGTTCATCATAATCTTTTGTGCTTTATTCATGGTCTGGACGTGCGAGCCTGTCTGCCTGTAAACCTCAGTTCCGTCAACGAACCAGCTTACGTACTGCGGCGTCCATTCGAAAGCGTATGTATGGAAGTCGAGCGAGGGGTTGAATTCCACATAATTTGAGCGCACGTGGTTGGTCTGTCCTGAAGTTATTGCATTAAACTGGACGTTATTGCTGAAGCGCCCCATGATTTCGAGGTCTATTTCATTCCAGTCGGCAGTAGTCTGGATTTCGTGGTACGTAAAGAAAGAAGCCAGAAGGCCGTCCTTCTCAAATGACTTCATACGGACCTCAAATCTTCCGTATGTATATGCCTCCTTGGTCCTGTACTCAGCCCCCTTGTAAGTTTTAGCCGAGGCAGGAAGTGACGTAAGCATAATAGATGCAATAATAAAGTTAAATATTGAAGTAAATGGTTTTCTTATATTCATTTTGACACCAAAGATGTTTATTTAATAGGAAAGCATATAGAATTTAAGCAGTAGAGGCACCACAAAGGAAGAAGCTGTCGGCTTTAGCAGAGGCAAAGAAAGTTTTAGAAAGGTGGGGCAAATGCCCCACCTGATTCACATGAACAACTTTACTCAAAAGAGCGGTTTGAAAAAACAGTAACGCAACTACTTTTGGCTTTAGCCGCATTAGAAATTAATACCCAGAGTAAATTTCTGAATATTATTCAGGCGTCCGAACTTCTCGAAAGCATAGTCCAGTTTTACAGCTATGTTGCCCAGTATCTGCTGTTTAAGGCCGAAGCCCAAAGTAAAGGACTGTTCGGAATCTTTCAGGAAGAGGGAATTATAGCCGCCGCGGAAAGCCACGAAGTCGTTGAAGAGATATTCAGCGCCAGCGTTAACGCTTTCGTAGTTGTCGTTAGGATGCATTGCATCGACAGCCAGAGTCAGCTTATGCATCTGGGTTTTCAGGGGCTGATAAGCGATACCGACCCTGAAGTTCAGCGGCAGGGCCCATTCTTCAGTCTGAAGGTATGCAGGCACCTTGTCGTTAGTACCCATTTGTATAACCTTGAGAGCCGAGTTACCGGTCAGCTGCATTCTGGAACCGAAATTTGCAATAGACATAGCAAGAACGGCGCCGTCAAAAGGTGTCACGTACTGGACGCCCATATCGAGAGCGATACCCGTAGCGTTCATTCTCCAGATCGACTGGCTGATGAATTTGGGGTTAATGCCTATTGAAAAATTATCCGTAAGCTTAAGGGCGTATGCAACACTGAAGGCAACGTCATTAACCTTAAAGACTTCGCCGGTACCTTCCGGCTCGTTGATTGTTGTTACATTCATTTCGCCTATGTCGGAAGCGGTAAAGCTGGCGCCGATGTTTCCAAAGTCGCCCAGGCTGTAAGTAATACCGACATAGTTGAATCTGATACCCGCAAACCATTCAGTATGGTCAAACAGTACGTTTACGCCGCTGAGGTTTGCAAGGCCTGAAGGATTCCAGTACATTGCACTCGGATCGTCTGCAACTGCAACAAATGCGCTGCCCATTGAAGCCGCCTTTGCTCCCTGTCCTATAGAAAGGAAGGGAGCCGCAGTGGTACCTTTTTTCGAAACGTCGGCCACATAGGTCTGCGCAGATATTTCGAGCGTTGCAAAAAGCACAAGTACGATAAATATATATATTTTTTTCATTTTATTTCGACCTCTATTTAATTACCGCGAATTTACCGATATGCTCACCGATTCCGGGTGCATCGACGTGATAGATATAAAGGCCATAGGCTATATCCATACCGTCCTCAGAAACCAGGTTCCAGAAAACGGAGCCGTCGCTTGGGGCAGAATCCTTCTGCAGTGTTTTAACCAGGGCACCAGCGATAGTATAAATCCTGATGGTGCACTTAGCCGGCAGGTGAATGAATTCAATTCTTCTGTCGCCGCGGCCGAACTGGTTGAGTGTTTTAGGCTCCCATTCAGCTGCACTTATATAAGGGTTAGGCACAACGGAAATTCTATCAAGCTGATTCTGGGCCAGCGCATTGTCGACAGTAGAAGCCTTTGTTGTAAATGTAAAGGCGTCTCCCTGTTTAAAGGGCTTGCTGGTAGAAAGGATGAATTTATCTCCTGCCTGAGGCTCAACAGGGTCGCCGAAAAGCGGCCTGTAAGTAAAGTGCCATGCGAAGTTACGCTCGCTGAATTCTTTCTTGCCGTTTTTGTTCTTATCGGCAAATTCAACTATGGCGAATTCATCACCCACATTGAATTCACCGTTGTCGTCCAGGTCAAATACGATAACAGGAACGGTATCACCTGTTGCGATATTTGTAGCTATAAAGTTCACGTTCATCCCCTGATTGTTGGGGTAAGTTGCGCTTAATGACGGCACGGTTTTGCCGGGAAGGAACTCAAGCTGGTAATCATTAGGCCATTTAACGCCATACTGCAGATTCCTGTCTGCGTAAGCTCTAAGGAGATTACTTTTACCAACAAGCCAGTTAGTAAGTGAATCTACGATAGAGATGCTGTCGTTTTCGACACTCACGGTCATGCCGTCAAAAGGAAGGCTTGATTTTCCCTGACCGATGTGTGAAGTATCCTGTCCGACAACTATTGTATCTGTCTGGCTGCCTTCTGTTCTAATGATATCAAATGAGCTTGTAGTGTATTTCGGCATTAAGCCTGTTGAATTAAACCTAACCTTATAGCTGACGTTGTCCTTAATGCTGTTAGGGCTAAGGACGTCCACAGACATTCTACCGGTACCGACGCCCTCGGAAACTTTCTTAAGGTTGCCGACTATCTGCGGAGGTGTATATCCGGCCACCGGAGCATTTGGAGTTAAAACAGCGCAGTTAACGTCCACGAAGTTAACGTTTCCGGCAAAGTCCTGAGCAATGATCTTTGTACACTCAGTAGGCTGCAGGCCCTTGGTGCCGAATTTCGGGTCACCCATATCGTATGAAACCACGGCGTAATAGTATTTTATGCCGTTTTTAACGTCTGTATCCACGAATGAGTGCTGGAGGCCGTTATTGTCGCCTCTCCAGAAAGAAGCGCCGTTAATTCCAACAGGGTCGGGACCTTTAACGCTGTCAATAAGGTCGAACTGAGCAATCGGCTTCCAGTATTTAGGAGCGCCTTTTGAGTCAGTTATAGTCTTGATATCCTGGAATTCAGGTTCAGTACTTCTATAGATCATGTAACCTTCGAAGTCTTTCTTATAGCCTAATTCCGGTTTACCCTTTTCATATCCCAGGAACGGGTCGCGTGATTCCTCAGCCTTGCTGTCCCAGAAGAGGAACACTTTTCCGTCGCCGGCAACTGCAGTTACGTGCGGCTTCAAAGGAGGCTTAGAGAAGTTATAGTTAGCGTTATAGATCTGCTGAACCGTTTCCTTGTTGAAGATCAGGTCTTCTAAGTCGCTGCCGAAAACAAGAGCCATAGAGAATCTTTCTCTCAGTGCCTGTTTAAGAGGGAAGGGACCTGAAGCAAAGACCATACTGATATTCTTTTTCTGGATTTCGGTATCGAATGTACCGGAGCTCATTTTCTTCCACATCTGCTCGTCGTCTTTAGGCCAGCCGCCGCCTACGCCGCCGTCGCCAAGCACATAGATTGAAAGAGCAGTAAGACCGATCTGGTCTGATTCATTCTTATCTGTCTTGCCGAAATGAGGTTCACCGTCTGTAGGCATTCCGTCGCCTTCGCCTTCGTCGGGACCCTTATAGTCCACGTCAAATGGGCCGAGTCCGTCTTTACCCACGTCATCATTAAGGGGCTCATCTTTATCCCACTTGCCGTTGCCGTTTGCGTCAACATAGCCGAGCCAGTCGCCGTTTTCGTCGCCTGACCAGTGGAGCTTAGGAGCGCCAAAGATACCGATCGGTCCGTTTACAAGTTCTCCCGGGCCGTTGTCGCGTCTTTCATCAATAAGGCCGTCCTCATCGTTGTCGGTTCCGTCAAAAGAGTTGCCCGGGCTTTCAAGGTAAGCGTAACCGTAGTAGCCTATCTTCTTACCGTTGGTGAGCTGTCCGAGTGCATCCCAACCGTAAGCGATATCCAGCTTTTTATCGTAATATGCGTTATCATCGGAACTGTTCTGACCGCCCGAGCCAATATCGGTATAAAATCCGAAGTAAGTCTTTTCGTAATTATTGTCAGAAATATTAACTATATCATAATGCCAGAAGATAATATCTTCGGCCAGAACGTGCGACCACTGGAAGCCGCGAACTTCAACTCTGAGGCCAATGCCGCCACGGTCGTGGTCGGAGGCAATAGGGTAGAAGTTATAAGGGGGTCTTTTCCATTCGCCGTCTTTAGAATCGTCCATTACAAAGAAAGTCTCCTCGTCGGCATTTTTAACGCCGCGGCCGAAGTATCCATACCAGTATCCATCCCATTCTTCAGGATTTTCAACCGGCAGGGCTCTTGGCCATTTGAGGGGCCAGGTAGCCTGGTTGGAGCTGATGGCAGGAGACTTTGAAGTTGAATCTGTGTTTCCCGTAGGGGACTCATAGAAATATCCCGGTACAGGTTCAAATCCCCAAAGGTCACCTGTTACAGGGTCACTGTCCATCCACTCCCTGTAAGCGGTCTGCAGGGGATGGCTGAGCTTATTCGGGGCATCCGGTGTACTTATTTCGGTTGCCACCAGAACGCTAACGCCGTCGAGGTTATCGATACCGCTTCCTTTGGGCCATTCGCCTGAAGGTGAATTCGGCCAGTGGCCTACCTCACCCTGGTTCTGGAACAAAGTTCTGACCAGATTTCCCTGCAGGACCCCTTCTTTGCGGTACTGAATGTTGCCTTTGGGTTCGCTGCGGTATTTCATCATCTGATCGATGCCGTTTTGTGCAAAAGCCACCTGTGAAACGAGCAGCAATGCCAAAGTGTATAGTAGTTTTTTTGTCATTTTCATCTCCGGTATTCTCCTAAAATCCCACCGACAGGCCAAGACGTATCTGTCTTGGAGTCGAATACATTGTAGGATTATTAATCATGTCTTCAATAGTATTCAAACCGACAATCGGTACTGCTCTTTTTGTATTTAAGTCCGAAGTGGCTGTTCCAGTAGAGCCGTAAACACCATACTGATTCTTTATGTCGAGAAGGTTATAAACCAGGAGGAATGTATTGATGTTTAATCCGGCCACGTTGAAGTTTTTCTCAGCTCTTAAGTCCACATTATATGTTGAAGGCTTTATACCCATATTGTTGAATATGAGGCCGTTGACGTATAAAGGATCTTCTGTATAAGGCATACCTGTACCGTAGCTGCAGATAAGACCGACAGACCAGTCGCCCATATTGCCAACGTTCAGAGTGAGGTTAAGAGTTGATCTCTGATCCCAGTCCAGAGGCACAACCCTCTTGGGAGTTGCAATAGGAGGATCTGTCTGGTTGTTGTTAAATACAGATGTCGGGTCAGAAGAGTTACCCTCAGCGATCTGGTAGGTATAGTCTATCTTGGCTCCGAAATAGTCGCTGAACATCTTCTCAAGAGTTACAATAAATCCGCGTACGTTGCCGTAGTCCTGATTGATGTATTTTGCATAGCGGAAGCCTTCGTAAGTTTTAATAATTTCCATACCGAGCAAGTCTCTTATATCCCTGTAGTAAACTGTCAGGTCGAATGCAACGTTCGGGAAGAGCACCTGCTGAAGTCCGATTTCATACATTACAGTTTTCTGTCCCTTAAGATCAGGGTTACCTGTAATTGAGCTCAGGCCCGTAGTCGGGCTGACGATATAGTCAGAGTTATAATACAGGTTTTCAAAGTTCGGCATCTGGAAAAAGTGACCGTACGAGAAGTGGATTGCACCCTTGTCGCTGATTGGGAAAGAGGCTCCCAGGCGCGGGCTAATCTGGAACTTTGGTTTTGACTTTGTCATAAGTCCGGCTCCCGGATAGAGAGGGTTATTTCTCGGATTTTTCCAGTCAGCCGGCATGCTTGCATTGGCATCGAAGTATTCAAATCTTACGCCCGCATTGATGATCATGATATCGTATTCCATCTTATCCTGTATGTAGGCAGAAACTTCAAAAGGTTTCTTGGTGTATCCGGTATTATAGCCCCTGTCTGAAGAAGTGCCGTAGTTCATGTAGCCGAGTGTAAAGATTGTCTTGCCGTCAATATGAGAAGCTGTATCGGGAACATCCTCAGTTAAATTGATTATAGACATGCTATGGTTAAACATCTTATGCATTCTGGCTTCAATACCTGCACCGATCTTATGTTCTTTGGATACCTGGCTTGCAAGTGTCCACTTAAGGATATTGGTGCGTGTATATCTTTCATAGCGGTCGCCTTCATTGCCGCCTGAGCGGAAAGTATAATTCGTGATAGGCAGGCCCTGTGTTGGGTTTACATATCTTGAATCAAAGGGATCGGCATAAAGGTATCCGTAATAGTTATGGTAATTTGTCGAGAGCTGCAGGGTCTGGAAAGTGCTCTGAGAAATTACGTGTGTAGCCTGAAAGGTATTAATGGTATTATTGCGGTAGTGTTTTTTAATACCGTCAGGAGTCTGGAAAAATGAATGATTGTAGTATTTGTTATAGTTATCATCCCAGAACAAGCTGTAGCTGAACTTAAAGCCGGGAAGAGTATAGGTCAGCTTGCCGTTAAAAGAATATTTTTTGTTGGGGTTCATCGGGACGTAGCTGCCGTCGCCGGTGTTCCTCATTACATATTCCGTAGTGGTCTTAGTGCCGTCGAATACCTGTACCGGAAGGGGAGCATCGTCAGTTACATTATAGACCCTCTGTCCGTAGAGATAACCTTCGTCGTTAAAATAGCGGCCCGTAGTAAAGAACGTCAGTCCTTTGAGGTAGGGAACAGGTCCCGAGAAGCTGAACTGGAGGTTCTGGGAGGCCACTCTGTCCATTTTATCGAGGTTATGGAACAAATCTTTATGTGAAGTAACGTAATTTCCAACGTAAGCCGAGGCAGATCCCTCGTAGTTCTGGGAGCCGTCCTGAGTAACAATGTTAACGACGCCCGACATAGCCTGTCCGTATTCAGCGTTGAACGTACCGGAAATAACCTCCATCTGTCTTACGGAAGTATTTTCAATTTCAACGCCCATTGAGTTATTGAAAGCATCAGTAACGGAGACACCGTCGACGAGGTAAGCAACTTCGTTAGAGCGGCCGCCTCTAAAGTGTCCGCCGACGACGCCGGCCTGCAAATTAACAACCTGTCCAATACTTTCAACAGGCATCATTTTAATATCTTCGGAAGAAACCGTAGCCGTATTGGATGTAAGGTCTTTCTGAACCAGCGGGCGTTCAGCCCTTACGACAACTTCGCGGCCAATATTTATTGAAGTAGAGGAAAGCTTAATGTCAATTTTGGTAGTAAGATCTATCTTAACTATTACATCCTGGACAATTGTTTTCTGATAGCCTATACTGCTTGCTACAATAGTATATTTTCCCGGAGGGATATTATTTATATAATAATAGCCGTTCATATCAGCTGCGGCACCGAGGTAAGTGCCTTCCAGGACAATATTGGCGCCTACGATAGGTTCCCCAGTTTCGGAATCCACCACTTTTCCTGAGATTTTCCCCGTGGTTCCGGCAAAGGAAGCCGCACTCATAAAAAACATGAACAGCAACATACTTAAAACAAAAGCATAAGTATTTCTAGGAGTTTTCAAATTCTTAACCTCCCCAAGCATTTTTGCACAATCATAATTGTGGTTTACTCTAAAATTCATTTGTATTTCTGCTGTGATTGAAAAAAGGGGCGCAGGTCTTTTGGGCCTGCGCCGCCCGAGTGATTACGTGAAACTGTTACTTAAGCAGTAACATTTTATTAACCTGTCTGAACGAGCCGCTTTCGATCTGGTAGAAGTAGATACCGCTGGCGAGCTGTGAAGCGTCGAATTTAACTTCATAGCTGCCCTGGTTCTTTTCTTCGTTAACCAGAGTTGAGATTTCCTTACCGAGGACGTTAAATACTTTCAGAGTAACCCTTCCTGCCTGAGGAATTGAATACCTGATAGTAGTTGACGGGTTGAACGGATTAGGATAGTTCTGTGATAATGAATAAGATTTAACGGTTGTATTCTTTTCATTTTCAACGCCGACAACTGATTTCTTGCCAACCCAGGTATAAATCCATCTTGTAACATCCTGGTATGATTTGTCTTCGTTGTTTGGAGAATAGGTAAGGATACCTTCTCTTTCGCCTGTAGCGTCTGCATCATTCAAAGCGAAGTCGATTGGAATTTTCATGCCTTCGACCGGCTTGAACAATGAATCTGCGCCCGAAACTGTATGGCGTCTTGTCTGTATTTCAGTAAAAGGAATCTTAGCTTCAACTATATAGCCGCCGCCTGCTGTTTTTTCTGCCCAGTAGTAATTTTCACCTGGAGCGTAAAGGCTGTCTAAGGTTGGATTATCGAATCTGATCTTGGTCTGGTTAAATCTGATCTGGTAGTCAGGTGTAACGCCTCTGCCGAATGCCGTATGAGCAGCACCGCGGAAGTCATAAAGACCGATAAAAAGATCCGGGCAATCTCTCTTATAAGTATCAGCAGCTGTCATGCCATCGACATAGTCGTCAGTAACGTCAAAAGCTATGTAGAGGTTATTGTCGTCCATTGCCATATAAACCTTGGCAGAAATATCGGCATCGCTATCCCATTTCTGGTTAGCAGGAACAAAGCCGGTACCTTCAGTTTTCTTTATGCTGATCGGCTTATAGCCGAGAGTAGTAAAGAGATTAGTGAACTCAGTAATCTTACCATCAGCCTTAAAGTCGACCGGGGTTCCAAGAGCGATAGTCGGAACGCCTTTTGCACTGTTTGAAGTTGCACTTGCAGTTGAAGCAATCTTGCTTACGTTGCCGCTGGCATCTGTACAAGTAACAGCATAATAATAGCTGACACTGCCATCTTCGAGCGGGGTACGCAGGAGGTGAGTAACGGTACCTGTTCCGTGAGGAATTTTACCTTTAACGAGTTCAACGCCGTAAGAAGTTACATCTGTTATCGGTTTTAAGCTGCAGTAAACATTGTATGTTTCATTTGCTTCGCCCGGAACATCTGTCCAGCCGATAATATTAGTATAATCTGTAGAAGTTGTAGCCTGGAGGTCCTTGGGAGCCTCAGGTGCAATTACGTCAAATGAAGGGTTGCCCATCCAGACGTCTTCAACATAAATAACACATGGTTTTACAGATCCTGTTTCATCAATAATTTCAAATTTATTGACCCTTGTAGAATCAAATGTTGTAGCTGAGCCATCATGAGCTCCGCCCTGTAATGGCATTTTCAATGTTTTCCAGGTGCCATCCCAATTGTAATCAGCTTTCTTAAAGACATATTTGATGTTGCCCTTAGCTGCGTCGTCGAACTGAATTCTCAGGTCATCATTATATTCAGCCGGGATTTTTACTCTTAATTTCATTGTGTCGACATATTTCCAGTTTCCGCCCATATTTCTTTCGGAGAAATCGAAATAAATGCCGCACCAGCCGTGAGCGCCATTATCCCAGGTCTGAGGATCGAGTGTCCATTTAATGGCAGCCTTTCCTGCCACTGAGCCGCCCTCGGGGTCAACTACAGCCGAGGTACTGTTACCCCAGGCACCCATTGTCATATCGCCGCTGACAACCTTGCCGTTAAAGGCGACAAAAGGAATAGGTTTGAGGCCCGAGCGTTCAAAATCATCATATAATACTTCAATTGAATCTTCAATTGCGCCGGAAGTAATAAAAGAAATATTGTACTGTGATATATGAGTAAGATCGAGCTTCCCGTCGTTAATCGGAGGAGGATTCCAGCTGGATGGAATGATAACAAATCCTGAGTCGCCAGGAGCTACTGTTCTTTCCTTACTGTCAATTTCTTTTAGTGGCACTTTCAGGTTAACCCAGCCGCTGGCAGCATCTAAAATTGTTGCATTTTCATACACATATTCTTCCAAGTTGCCGGTTGTGTCCTGTCTGTCGCCCAGGTGGATTCTGAAGACGACGCTTTCAGGATGAGTTGGAGCTTTAACAACCTTGATCCAGAGGCTGAGAGAGTCGCTGCCCTGGAAGTTAAAGAACGGTGCACCCGGTTTTCTGGCGCGGATCAACTGGGCATAACTTCCCCAGGTATGAAGGTTGGCAACAGTAGCCTTGAAATCAAGTGCCGCTGTACCGCCATGTTTGTCAGTAGTACTAAGCGCCTGTGTCATCGTGGAACCGCTTTCGATATTGTTAATATAAAGCGAGTCCTTGATGGCGTTATCGAAGTTATCGATAACAAATACCTGCGCCTTTAGTGTAAAGGGACAGGCAAGGGACAAGAGAATAAATAAACGTAAAAAATGCTTTTTCATAGCACTTTACCTCTCCTTGTTTTGAAATAATGAATTATGAGTTAACCTAAAGAACATCTTATTTATTGATCAAAAGAAAATCCCCCAGAAGCTGAAGATGAAAACGACAATCAAGATGACGAGCGAGAACATCAGGTTTATCCTGTTGCCTGCAAGAGCGCCAGTCTGGGAACCATCGTAATTAACATTCTTAATGCTGTCCGAGAAATAGTAAGAGACTTTGTTTATTCCCGGCATCTCAGCGTCCTCCGGGATATAGCTGACAAGAACAATTACAAACACACAGACAATGAAGAGCATGATAGTAAAATGCAGGAAGCTTATCTGTGCAATGCCAAGAAGGAATGTATTATGAACCATATCCATTGAAATCATCATATCGAGCACGAGTTTACTCATTCCTATCATTTCTCCGATTATGAGTGTCCAAAGTGCTCCTCTTGCAGTAACCTTGCGGCTCAGTATGCCTGCCAGGAATACAGCCGTAACAGGAGGTGCAACAAGGGACTGTATGTTCTGGAGATAGAGGTAAACCTGTGAGTTAATAACCCTGACAAGCGGGACGCAGAGTATTGCAGCTACAATTGTAACCATGGTAGAGAGGCGCCCTACAAGGACGAGTTTTCTGTCTGAGGCCTCGGGATGCCTGGTCCTGTAAAAATCGTTTGTAAAAATGGTAGCCGTAACGTTAAAAACACTTGCAAGAGAGGACATTATAGCCGAAAGAAGTCCGGCAAGGACAAAGCCTTTGATTCCCATAGGAAGTATATTGCTTGCAAGGAGTGTCGGGTAGGCGTCGTCGCCGTTAATTTCAGGAAAGAGGGCTACGGCAATAAGTCCGGGCAGAACTAAAATAAAAATCGGGGTAATCTTAAAGCATGCAGCCAGGATTGAGCCGCGTCTTGCATCTTCGATGCTTTTGGAGGATAGAACACGCTGAACGATGTACTGGTCTGTACACCAATACCAGAATGCAACTATCGGGGCTCCGAATATAATACCCGTCCAGGGGAAATCCGGGTCGCTCATAGGCTTAAAGAGGCTGAAATAGTTTCCCGGCAGCTTCTGCTGGAGGCCATGAAAACCGCCGACTTCCATAAGGCCGAAGACCGTGAGCATTACGGCGCCCAGTATCAGCATAACGGTCTGGAATATGTGGTTTTTCATTACAGCCGTAGCGCCGCCGATTACGCTGTAAATACCCGTAATAAGCACAATTATTATGGCCGAGGCATATATGTTAATTCCGAAAATCTTGTAGAACAGGATGCCGCCGGCAAAAAGTGTGACCGATATTTTTGTGAATATATATAATATTATAGATAAGGCGGCAAAAAATTTACGGCTTCTTTTGTCAAAACGCTTCTCCAGGAATTCCGGCATTGTGTTTACACCCGATTTTATGTAGACCGGTGAAATGAACCAACCCAGAATAAGAAGGATGAAAATAGCCATTATTTCAAACTGTCCGACAGCCAGGCCCCTTGCGGCACCTGAACCAGCCAGACCGATAAAATGTTCGCTCGAAATGTTTGTGGCAAAAATTGACATACCTACTGTAATCCAGCCCATAGATCTTCCAGAGAGGAAATAATCCGAAGGATTTTTCGCCTGCCTGCGCGAGTAATAGAAGCCAAAACTTAAAACTACAATTAAGTAGGCGACCAGTATTATGCCATCAAGTAAAGTAAAACTGCTAAACACAATATCCCACAATTATTATGTTTGTCTTCTCATAAACAATGCCAGAGAAAAAAGGGGTACTAATGCCATGAATTAAAAGGAATTTAGGAGTAAGGGGATAAAAGGGGAGTGGTTTTAATTATTAAAATAATAATTTAGGCTTATTATTTTAATAATCAGGCCTCCCCGGAGGCAGAGCTTCTGCCCCCGGGAGTTCTCTGTGAGGCCTATTTAAGGAGTAACATCTTGCAGGTTTTAACAAAGCCGCCAGAATCCAGGCGGTAGAAATAAACGCCGCTGGAAAGCCCAAGCGCATATGAGCTGAGTTTTATGCTATAGGAGCCTCCGGCCTTTTCTTCATCTAAAAGTGTGGCAATTTCGCGTCCCAGTGAATCGAAGAGTTTAAGGCGGACTCTTGAGGTAAAGGGCACATGGAAAGAAATTACGGTTTCAGGATTAAACGGGTTCGGGTAGTTCTGCTCCAGGCTGTAGTTCCGGACTTCCTCAGTGCTCCCATTTCTATTTTCGACGCCAGTTGCAGTTCCGCCCAAATTAAAGTAAGGAGCATAAGCATTTTTAAGCGTAGCTGCGACCGGTTTAGCGGTCTGGCGGTCCATTGAGTAAAGCCCCATGCTCTGGAAGCCGTTACTCGAGATCTGCTGGCAGGAATACCAGTCAAAGATGCACCACCATGTAACGCCGGCAAGCGATCCGTCAGGGTTAACTGTCCCGTCAGATTTCAGAGAAGCGTGCTCCTTAAATGCCCTGAAAGTTTCATTAAAGACCGTCACCTGCGTGCTGGTGCTGTAGCCCGATTCACCCGACCAGTATCCGAACTCCGTATCCAGTATAGGTTTATTAGGGAAGCTTATCTTTGCGTTATTAAGGAAGTTCAGTGTCCCGTCGTAATACGTGCTCCCGTGGAAAATACCAAAGTACATAGTCCAGCCCGCAATGTCGCACGGTGCCTGCGAGGGGTCCCCGGGGCCCGGGCGGTCTGCCGCAGCAGACTGTGTAATAAGCCTTCCGTCGGGGTACAAATTATTTTTTTCCTGTTTTATCCTGAGTTCAAAGAGTTTGCGTCCGTCGACGTCCTTGGATTCGTTTGAAGTGCTCCAGAATAAAATTGAAGGGCGGTTAAAGTCCTTAAAGACCATTTCCCTGAACATCTGTTCATGGATATGTCTTAAGCTGTTCTGATTATACCAGTCCGTAGGGGTATCGAACCACCATACCGGGATTTCCTCTACTATGCTTATACCAAGGCGGTCAGAGATAAGGTATGTATAAAGGTTATTGGGGTAGTGTGCCGTACGGAGCATGTTTGCATTTACGCCTTTTACCTTCAGCATATCGGAATAAATTATGTTTTTGGGTATGCTCCGGCCGTACTGAGGGTGATCCTCGTGGCGGGCAACGCCGGTAAAGAATGCAGTTTTGCCGTTCAAGAGGAGTTTACTTCCCGCAGTCTGAACGGTTCTGATGCCGAACTGTGTGTAAAACTCGTCAACTATTTTGTCTTTATCCTTTAATGTAACTTTCAGTATATACAGGTTCGGCTCTTTCGGGCTCCAGAGCCTTGGGCTCGCAATATTCAGCGTGGTACGGAAGACCTTTGCCGAATCTCCGGGGATTAGAATTTGGGAAGCGGATGCTCCCGCGGCCTCAACCAGTGCTCCCACGAGGTCTTTTGCCTTTTCGCTTGCAACGTTTGCTTCATTTACCTGGGCATTAAAAATGTCAAGCGAAAGGCTGATGTTTTTATCAAGCGTATCTTTATTAAATAGAGTAACTGTGGCCTGAATGTTCCCGTTTACGTCCAGCGGGAGCACGTCGCCTCTCATGATGGTTACCGGGTTTGTGGCTTCCAGGTACACGTCGCCGATAATTCCCGTATAATTAAACCAGTCGACTTTATAAAACGGGACTATATCGTTTCTTGTACCCCAGGCGGGGTTATCCACCCTTACGGCAATTGTATTTTCCCCTCCCATGAGGAGTTTTGAAGTAACATCGAATGCAAAGGGGGTATAGCCTCCCTCATGGTAACCCAGGTAACTGCCGTTAAGCCAGACGTCGGCCACATAATTTACAGCATGGAAGATGAGTTTTACAAACTTTCCTTTCAGTGAGTCTCCAGCCGTAAACTTATAGCGGTACCAGACCCCGTCCTCGTAGTTTTCAGGCACGTTAGGGTAAGGTTTCATTGTATTTTCAACAGACGGGATATTTTTAACGGGCCAGGCGCTGTCGTCAAAGTCCGCCTTAAAGCGGTTCATAGCCTCGGAAACAAGGTTATTATAACCTGATGCATCTCTTTTACTTAGCGTTGTGAAGTCGGAGGCCTGGAATCTTTGTTTTTTCCAGTTTCCGGAAAGATTTATTACCATGCGGTCCTGCTTTTCGAACGAGGGGACGGGCATTTCGTTCTGAAACGGGATACTAATGCCATCTATTTTTTTTAAGGACAGTGTAGCTTCAAGTGTAGCTGTCTGTGCAAGTGTGAATTGTGCAGGGGATAAAAACAAGCATGCCGCAGAATAAAGCAGCCATATCTTTTTCATTAACATTTTTCCAGATAAAATTTATAAATCCGTCAGGTCCCGGGTGTCATTGTTCAAGAATAGTACCAGAAATATTTGAATGAATAAAAGAGTAGATTTCAGGCATTAATGCGGCTTTTCCAATTTTGGGAGTATTTGACGGGGTAATGGGGAACGAAGGAATTATTAAAATAATAATGCCGCAGGAAAGGAGCCTTTCCCGCAGCTAATAAACTGGTATCCTGCAGATGGTGCTACTTCAGGCCGAGCTCTTTAGCCATCCTGTAATAGTTCGGGGGAGCCAGCCCCAGCTTTTTTGCCGCTTCTGTATCAGAAGAGGAGTTTTCCCTGACAAATATGAAATATTTCTCCCTCACCATTTTTTCCATCTGCTTTAAGGGGATAACCTCACCTTCAGTAAAGAATTCAATACCATTAAGGCTTCCTGAAGACTGCTCATGCAGGTCGAAGCTTCCTATTACAAGCTTTGCCTGGAGGTAAGTTATCATCTTTTCGTCGCTGAAGAAAAATCTTTGTACAACGTTTATGAGTTCACGTATATTTCCCGGCCAGTCGTAATCAATAAGTATTTCCCAGGCGCTCTGGTCAATTTGAGGCTTCTCCTTACCCATATCAATACTCATTTTATTCATAAAATGGTCTATAAGAAGGTGGATATCGCTTTTCCTCTGCTTGAGAGGGGGCACAGAGATCGGGACGACGTTCAGCCTGTAGTAAAGGTCCTCCCTGAAGCGTTTAGCCCTCACCTCTTCTTCAATATTACGGTTTGTGGCGGCAATTATCCTCACATTGACCTTAATTTTTTCAGTCCTGCCAAGTTTTTCAAGCTCTCCTTCCTGTATAACCCTTAAAAGCTTCACCTGGGCTGAAAGCGGGAGCTCTGTTATTTCATCCAGAAAGACCGTACCGTTATTGGCAATTTCAAAGAGTCCCGGTTTTTTCTTATCTGCCCCTGTAAAGGCGCCTTTTTCATAGCCAAAAAGTTCACTTTCAATGAGGTCATTAGGAAGGCTTCCGCAGTTAATGGGCACAAAGTTCTCAAAACGGCGGGGGCTGTTGTAATGCAGGTTAAAAGCAATGATCTCCTTTCCAGTACCGGAGGCCCCTTTGATGAGAATGTTTACGTTGCTCTGCGAGTATTTTAATACGTCTTCCTTAAGGCGGGTCATTAAGACGGATTCGCCTATAATTTTCTTCTGTGCCAGTATGTCCTCAATGGTTCTTTTTAGTTTGAGGTTGGATTTATCCCTTTCTCTTTCCAAGAGGCACTTTTCAAAAGCATTAAAGATGCTGATAACGAAGTCAGTAGGCTGGTAGATATATTCCTCGATATCGCCCGGGTATTTGGTGCAGTACCAGAAGGCGCCGGCCTTCAGAAGTTTATTTGCAAAGTTAAAGTCGGTAAGGTTAATTGTCATTTTAGTGATAACAATGATCTGGATTGAAGAGTCAATCTCCTTGATCTTCTGTATCAGGGCCTCCCCCATAAGTCCGCCAGCTATCTGGAAATCCATAATAACGACGTGATATTTTTCCCTTTTGTCGTGCAGTATTTCAAGGGCATCTTTACCGTTTGAGACAATTTTGGAAATATGGATCTTTTCCTCAAACGGTTTTACTGTATTTTGCACCCTGCGGACGTCAAAATCCTCGTCTTCTATGAGCAGAACGCGAATCAAAGAACTGGATAGCATGTGAATTTTTCCTGATTTTATATCTATTATATATATGCAGTCAACGCGTCAAGTTAACTCTTATTTTATTAAGCCTTTATAGTAATAATAAACCTGCACCCTTTTTCCAGGTTTTCAGCGTCTATTTCCCAGCCGCAGCGCCTTGACATTTCGTAAGCGATGTAGCATCCGTAGCCCGAGTTCTGGAGTTCGGAGACTTTGCTGGTAACGTTTTCCTGGAATAATTTTTTAACACCGTTTTTGTTTACCTCCAGGAGGTCGGGCTGTATACCCTGGCCATCATCGGAAATAACAAGCGTAATTTTATTTAACTGGCTGTCGAACCGGGTAGTAACTGTAATTGTTATAAATTCACTTCCCCCGTGCTCAACCGAGTTCTGCATTAAGGGTTCAAGTATTTCCCAGACAACGAACTCATTTATCCCGATAACGGGCAGATTCTCATCCAGCTCCAGCTTAAAGTCGAAAGCATTTGAACGCGTGGAGGTGCGGAGGAATATATTGTCCACAATAAACCTTACAACCTCATTTAATTTTGTCCGGAAGAGCTGGTTTCTAATGGTCTGCACCGGGGGATCGTACCATTTCATGTCATAGATAACACGGGAGACAAAATTTGAGTACTTGGAGACCCTGTATTTGATATCGCTTGTATTGTCGGGGCTCAGCTGCCTGAGGTCATCCTTAATAAATCCCATTACCTTTTCGGCCTTATGGTGTGTATGGTATATCCTCTTTGTGAAGAGGAGCTCTTTTTCGTAGTTAATCTGTTTTTTAAGGTTCGTTTCGTGCGCCTCAAAGAGGAGTTTCTGCGCCTCATCCCTTTCCCTGACTGTGTAAGAAGATATAAAGTACATTGCCAGAAGTCCTAGTAAAATAAGGGAAAGATAGATTACAGACGTCTCATCAAAGCTCGAGATGATCTGGTTTGTAATAAGTGAAAAGTCGGGCGTATTCTTTATATACAGTGCTCCTATTACCTCACCCCTCAGGACAAAAGGGACAAATGTATTAAAAGTCTGCTTATCGGTTACAGTGCTGTAGATCTGTTCTTTTGACACCAGTTCTTCTTTTGCACTGTCATACATTGCAATTGCCTCTTTATGTGAAATTTTTGAGGCCGGAGGGTCTGAATTCTTAAACAGGAAGGAGAAGAGCACCTTCCCGTCATCAATGGCATAGACTTGCTTACCCTTATTTACTATAACACAGATTTCTTCAATATTATGCTGAAGGACCTGCTGGCTGAATATAATGTCGAAAGACTGTGTTATCCTGCTGATTTCATCCTCGTCCAGATTTTCCTTCGGGTTGATGCTTTCCAGGAGCAGTTCGAAAGATGTAGTAGTGAGGTTTGCCAGTTTTTCGGCTGAATCCTTCTGATACCACTTCTGTGTATTCGACAGAAATCCGTTAATTGAGGATTTATTAATGAACGAGAGAATAAGCTGAAAGGCAAACAGAATAATAAACAGCACCGTCAGGTGTCTGAACTCGAAATGGTATTCCTTAAATTTTTCCAGCAATTTTACTTTACTCATATATATTCATCACTTCATATCTATTCATCACTTGAGCAGAATGCTTTTTGAATTAATTTTTTCTGTTGCCTTATTCAGCGCCTCTTCAATGGGCATTTTATTCTGGATGGCAAGATTAAGATAGTAAGAGAGAATATCAGAAATGCTCGTATAGTGTTCGAGAAAAGGCCTGTGGATTCCACGGTCCAGCATTTTCCTGTAATTATTCAGTTCTTTGTGGGACTTCAGGAATTCCTTATCGCCATACAATTTTGTGTTTATAGGCAGATATCCCCCCTCTTCATAGAGCATTTTTTGCGCCTCGGGGCTCATAAGGTAATTGATGAAGACAACCGATTCTGGTATTCTGGAAGAGTATTTTGAAATCATAAGATTCCACCCCCCGTAGACCGAGACAGGTTTATGCCCTGCAAAGTGGGGTGTTGGAACCGCTTTAAGATTGCTATAGATAAATTTGCGGCTCATCTCATCCTTATAGTCCCTTAAGAACCCGGGCCAGCCGCGCAAAAAGATGCAGTTATTATCGATAAAATATTTGTAGCTCGGATTTTCCTTCAGGTTGGAGACTTCAGCCGGGGAAACATGGTATTTGTGTACCAGGTCAGTCAGAAGCCGTGCCGCCATAACGGCCTCAGGAGTATTTAATTTTATAGAGTCTCCTGAGACGATTGATCCTCCCTGTCCGGCAAGCATTTCCATAAAGCTGCATATGAGTCCCTCGTAATCATCGGCCTGAAAAACGAAGTATGGCTTTGCCCCGCCGGGGAGCTTATCCTTAAGTGCTATAAAATCGTCCCATGTTATTGAGGATTTGAGTTTGGATTTAATTTCCTCATAGCAGGGGAGGTTTCTCAGGAGGTCGTCCCTGTAATACATAAGAGCTATATCTATATATAAGGGGACTGCAATAAGTTCATTATTATAGTAACAGGACTGCATTGCGTAGCCCAGAAGGTTTCCCCTCTGAACCGGAGAGATATATTTTTCGAGCGGTATGCCCCATTTTACAAAACGGGGGACCCAGATCTGGTCAACTGCAAATATGTCTATTCTGTCACTTTTGCTGCGGAGGAAGCGGGTTAAGAGCTCCTTGCGTTCATTTGTGCTGAATTTTTCAAAAGGGAGGTTAATGGGCACAACCTCGATCTGGTTTTTGTACTTTTCGTTAAATTTGCCTATTACTTTCCCGAGTGCAGAGGAAATATGGTCCACATAATAGATCTTCTTAGCCTGCGAGCCGTCGCGGGCCTGAAATATGAGCGGCGATGAAACGTAGCCTATAAGAATAAAAGCGACAACCAGTACGGCGCTAATAATTACATAAAACAGCTTTTCAAATTTCACGAAGCGATTCTTTATTGATTTGTAATTCAAAAAATAATGAATTAAAGTTATCTGCCTGAAAAATCAGCTCACCAAATTTAATTAAATTTGCAAACTTTCCACGTATAATCGTAAGAAAGGGGGAAATTAATTAGCGCCGTGATCTTCCGCCCTTAAAGGGCTCAAAAAGCGCTGAAATTATCAATTTAATAATACTCCTTATTAAAATAATAAGCCCTTTATCAGCTGAGGGGATAAAACCCTGCAAATCAGTATGCACTTCAGGCTCCCACAGCTTATTTTAACTAAGGCATAATATTTGACCAACACCCAGTTGGGAAATATATATCTTGAGTAAAAGACGGGTTCGTAATGACCACAAGACGGGAATTTATTAAAAAAACAGCTTTAATAGCAGGGGCACTTGGCAGCTCAGGCTTCAGCTTTCCTTTTATTGGGAAATCTTATTCCAAGGAAGAGTTTTCCTTTGAAAGCAAAAGGCCTCCTCTAAAAGAAAGGAAATTCAGGAGTGAAGCCGTTGAGGAAAAAATTTCCAGCCTGAAGACTAAAATTAAGGACAGGGAAATCTCCTGGCTTTTTGAGAACTGTTTCCCCAATACGCTGGATACAACGGTGGAATCGGGCCGGTTTGAGGGTAAGCCTGACACATTTGTTATAACAGGCGACATACATGCCATGTGGCTAAGGGATTCATCGGCCCAGGTATGGCCTTATCTGCCTTTAATTAAGGATGACGCCCCTTTGAAAGAGATGATTGCAGGGCTGATAAACCGCCAGGCAAGGTGCATACTTCTGGATCCTTATGCCAATGCGTTCAATTTCGGGCCGACAGGAAGCGAATGGGCAAAGGACCTGACAGATATGAAGCCCGAGCTGCACGAAAGGAAGTGGGAAATTGATTCCTTGTGCTACCCCATACGTCTTTCGTACGGATACTGGAAAAATTCCCGGGACGCATCCATCTTTGATGCAAAGTGGCAGCAGGCGATGAAGCTTATAGTTAAGACGTTCCGTGAGCAGCAGCGTAAAAAAGGGAACGGGCCTTATTCTTTCCAGAGGGTTACAAGCTCGCTTTATGACACCGTGGCGATGAACGGGTGGGGAAATCCCACAAAGAAGGTGGGACTGATACACTCCATGTTCAGGCCTTCGGATGACTGCTGCATGTACCCGTTTTTAATTCCTTCAAACATGTTTGCAGCTGTTTCTTTAGACCAGCTTTATGAAATATTTTCTACAGAGCTTAAGGACAGGGCTTTTGCCGAAGAATGCAGGTCATTTTCAGCGGAGTTAAGTGAAGCAATTGAAATGTACGCAAAGGCGGAACACCTTAACTATGGAAGCCTCTACTGCTACGAGGCAGACGGATTCGGCAACAGGCTTTTTATGGATGACGCCAACGTTCCGAGCCTTCTTTCAATTCCGTATTTGGGATACAGGAAAAAAGACGATCCCTTATATATAAATACGAGGGCATTTGTGCTAAGCGCAGATAACCCATATTTCTTCAAAGGTACGGCTGGCGAAGGCATTGGAGGGCCGCACTGCGGGATGGATCAAATCTGGCCCCTGGGGATTACCATGAGGGCTCTTACCAGCCCGGAGGACAGGGAAATTCTTTATTGCCTTAAGATGCTTAAGGCGACACACGCTCAGACAGGCTTTATGCACGAGTCTTTCAATAAAGATAATGCGTCAAAATTTACAAGAAAATGGTTTGCCTGGGCGAATACACTTTTTGGTGAGCTAATAATCCAGCTGTATAATGAAAGGCCGCACATTCTGGATTCCGTGATTTAGGGTAAAAGAGTTTATATTAAAGCAGTTTCTTTTTAAAAAAGCTTATATTAATTAGTACATAAATAAAATGAATACGAAAAGCAAAAAACAATCTTAAAGGGAGATTATAATGGCTGTATCGAGTTCCACGATTGACGTTAAAAACCTGAAGACTGTACCCCAGCCTCAGGCTAATTACACACCGGCTCTGACTGTATTAACTTCACTGTTTTTCATGTGGGGTTTTCTGACGTGTCTTAATGACATCATCATTCCCCACCTTAAAGCAGTATTTTCACTGAACTACACTGAAGCAATGCTGATACAGTTCTGCTTCTTTGGGGCATATTTCCTTGTTTCACTGCCTTCAGGAATCCTTGTTGAAAAAATCGGTTATAAAAAAGGAATTATTATAGGCTTAATAACAGCAGGAATCGGCTGCCTGTTCTTTTATCCTGCTGCCGGCCTCAGATCTTATCCAATGTTCCTCCTGGCACTTTTTATTCTTGCCGCCGGAATAACACTTCTTCAGGTAGCTGCAAACCCTTACGTTGCAATACTTGGAAAGCCTGAGACAGCTTCAAGCCGTCTTAACCTGACACAGGCTTTTAATTCTCTCGGCACCACAATAGCACCTTTCTTTGGTTCTCTTTTAATACTTTCGGTTGCAGTTAAAAGTGCCGATGCTATTGCCCAATTAAGCCCGGCAGAACTTTCGGCTTATCAGGCAACAGAAGCCGCCGCTGTACAGGTGCCTTATTTAGGCCTGGCTGCAGCCTTGTTCGTGATAGCAGGCGTATTTGCAATATTCAAGCTTCCTGTAATTGAAGCCGCCAGTGCAGGTTCGGCAGACGGAAGCGGCCAGAGCCTCGATCAGAATCATGAAAGTGCATGGGGCTACAAGCACCTGGTCTTAGGCGCAATAGGAATTTTTGTTTACGTAGGAGCTGAAGTTTCAATAGGAAGCTTTTTAGTAAACTATCTCGGACAGCCTTTTGTTGCAGGACTTCCGGAAGCACAGGCAGGAAAATTTGTTTCATTTTACTGGGGCGGCGCAATGATAGGGCGCTTTATAGGTTCAGCCGTCCAGAGAAAGATTAAGCCGGGAGCAGTACTTGCATTTAATGCTTTTGTTGCCTCTGCTTTGGTTATAATTACCATGATTACAACAGGGCAGGTTGCAATGTGGTCAATTCTTTTAATAGGTCTTTTCAATTCCATCATGTTCCCGACAATCTTCACTCTTGCAATTGACGGCCTCGGAAAGCATACCGGACAGGCCTCGGGCATTCTTTGCATGGCAATTGTAGGCGGCGCGCTCATTCCTCTTTTGCAGGGTTTCTTTGCTGACAATATCGGCATTCACCATGCATTCTTCCTGCCAGCAATCTGCTACCTGTTCATAGCTTACTATGGACTTAAAGGCCACGTTCCTTCCCACTTAAAGAGGGCTTAAGAATATGGCAAAAGTTGACGTAACTCTTGGGATTGATATTGGCGGGACAAATACGGTTTTCGGTTTTGTAGACAAAGAGGGCAACTGCCTCATTGAGTCCTCAATACCCACATGTTCAAATGAAAAGGCCGACAAGCTTTTTGCAAGGCTTTATCCGGCGGTCAATGAAACTTTTGCAAAGATTTCAGAGAAGTGCAATTTTATAGGCATAGGCATTGGCGCTCCCAATGCCAATTATTATAAAGGAACTGTTGAACAGCCCCCTAACCTGAACTGGGGGACTGTAAACGTAATCGAAATGGTAAAAAAATATTACGACATTCCTTCAGCCATTACAAATGACGCTAACGCCGCGGCAATAGGTGAGATGCAGTTCGGCGCGGCCAGGGGGATGAAGGATTTTATCGTTATTACGCTTGGGACCGGTCTTGGAAGCGGCATAGTGGTAAACGGAAGTCTTGTTTACGGCCACGACGGTTTTGCCGGCGAAGTAGGCCACACGATTTATGACCCTGAGGGGCGGCACTGCGGCTGCGGCAGGCAGGGATGCCTTGAGACCTATGCCTCGGCAAGCGGAATCCGCAGAACCGTCTACGAGCTCATTTGCGACACAACGATTGAAAGTGAGCTTAGAGGTGTAAGTTTTAACGACCTCACGGCTAAAATGATTTATGAAGCCGCAGCAAAAGGGGACAAGCTTGCACTTGAGGCATTTGAGTTTACGGGAAAAGTCCTGGGCATAAAGCTCGCCGATGCAGTAGCTCACACAAGTCCCGAGGCCATAATTCTCTTTGGCGGCCTTGCCGCCTCGGGAGATCTCATTTTTGAACCGACAAAGCGCTACATGGAAAAGTATATGCTTAACATATTCAAGAATAAGGTTAAGCTTCTGCCATCGGCCCTTACAAAAGGCAATACCGCGGTTTTAGGGGCAAGCGCTTTAATCTGGAACGAACTTGAGAAAACTCAGAAAAGCTGAACGATTAATTTTAAGGAACACGCCTTTTAGGGCGTGTTCTTTTTTTCTACTGAAAACTTCTTATACAAACACCTGAATAATTAAACACTGTAACCCGGACTAATTTAATGATGAAAAAATTCCTTTTAATGTCGTTCCTGTCTATTGGTCTGTTAAACGTTTCGTGCAAAAAAGATGAGCAAAACCCAATGCAGCCTGAAACAACATCAATTGAAAAGAAAGTCGAGGACCTGCTTTCTCAGATGACGCTGGAAGAAAAAATCGGCCAGATGACGCAGGCCGAAAGAGCTTCCGTAAAACCTGAAGATGTGCGCGACTATTTTATCGGCTCTATTCTAAGCGGAGGTGGAAGCGCCCCGCAGGATAACTCAGCCCCGGGCTGGGCAAATATGTATGATGGTTTCCAGACGTACGCTCTTAAGACGCGCCTAAAAATACCTCTTATATATGGAGTTGATGCGGTTCACGGGCACAATAATGTCAAAGGTGCCGTAATATTCCCTCACAACATTGCCCTTGGCTGTACGCGTAACCCATCCCTAGTAGAAAAAGCAGCCAGAATAACTGCCGAGGAGATTGCCGCTACAGGCATAGACTGGACTTTTGCCCCCTGCATTGCAGTAGTAAGAAACGAAAGGTGGGGGCGCACATACGAAGGTTTCGGGGAGACTCCGGAACTCCAGGCAATGATGGCCGAGGCTGCAGTTAAAGGATTTCAGGGAAGCGAGTTTGACAGCCCCGCCTCAGTCCTTGCCTGCGCCAAGCATTTTGTAGGCGACGGCGGAACAACTGACGGGCACGACCAGGGCAATACCGTTATAGATGAAGAAACTTTAAGGAAAGTGCACCTTCCGGGTTACATTGCAGCCATTAAAGCCGGTGTGGGGTCCATTATGGTTTCTTTCAGCAGCTGGAACGGCGTTAAGATGCACTCGCATAAGTACCTTCTTACAGACGTTCTGAAAAATGAGCTGGGATTTAAGGGTTTTCTCGTTTCCGACTGGGCCGGAATTGAACAGCTGCCGGGAGACTATAAAACCCAGGTGGCAACAGCCATTAATGCAGGGCTTGACATGGCAATGGAGCCCGGCAACTGGAAACAGTTTATAACTGCAATGAAGGAACTGGTTCAGGAAGGGAGGATTCCCATGGCAAGAGTAGACGATGCCGTAAGGCGCATTTTAAGGGTAAAACTTCAGATGCACCTGTTTGAAAATCCCTACACGGATAAAAGTTTAATTGCTTCTTTTGGCTCAGACGCCCACAGGGAAGTTGCCAGGCAGTGCGTCCGGGAATCAATGGTATTGTTAAAAAACTTGAACAATATGCTTCCGCTGTCCAAAGGCGCGAAGAATATCATAGTCGCCGGGAAAAACGCCAACGACATCGGCAATCAGTGCGGCGGCTGGACAATAAGCTGGCAGGGGCAGAGCGGAAACATAACAACAGGCACAACAATTCTTCAGGCAATTAAGAATACAGTTTCAGCAGCAACTAAGGTTACTTATTCAGCCGACGGTTCCGGCGCACAGGGAATGGACTTTGCAATTGCTGTAATAGGCGAGACTCCGTATGTTGAAGGCGGGGGCGACCGCACGGACCTCAGGCTTTCAGCCGAAGACATAAGAGTAGTTACAAACCTTAAGAACGCCGGCATTCCCGTTGTTACTGTACTCGTCTCAGGAAGGCCCATGATAATAAGCGACATTATTAATAAAACAGACGCCTTTATGGCAGCCTGGCTGCCGGGGAGTGAGGGGCAGGGCGTTGCAGACATTCTTTTCGGGGACTACAAACCCACGGGCAAGCTTTCACACAGCTGGCCCCAAGCGATGACACAGATTCCGATTAACGCCGGCGACAAGACCTATGAGCCTTTATTTGAATACGGCTTTGGCCTTTCTTTTTAAGGATCTTTGGTTAAGACATTTATAGTTCAGACATTTTTTTGTTCTAATATTAACTAATAAACTATCTATTCTAATGAGGTAATGATGAAAAGATCAAAAGGAATAGTACTTCTTGCTGTTCCACTACTTGCTTTATTTTTGTTTACCGGAGGCACTCCGAAGGTAAAAAAGCAGAAAACACTGGTGAAAGTGGATTCTCTGCTCTCTATAATGACTTTAGATGAAAAGATCGGACAGATGACACAGGTTGACATGGATGCCCTTGATGACCTGGAAGATATTAAGACACTTGCTTTGGGATCGATGTTAAGCGGCGGAAACTCGGAACCTAAGGACATTTCACCCGAAGGCTGGGCCAATGTTTACGACAAATACCAGTCATATGCACTGCAGAGCCGCCTTAAGATACCGATGATATACGGAATTGACGGCGTTCACGGCCACAATAATGTTAAAGGTGCAGTAATATTTCCTCACAACGTGGGCCTGGGTGCAACAAATAACCCTGGTCTGGTTGAAAAAGCCAATCATGTAATTGCCGAAGAGATCGCTGGAACAGGAATCGACTGGACATTTGCCCCGTGCGTTGCCGTTCCGAGGAACGAAAAGTGGGGACGCACATACGAAGGCTTTGGCGAGACTCCTGAAATTACAAAAACCATGTCGAGGGCTTCAGTACTTGGATTGCAGGGCAAGAAACTTTCAGACGGAAGTTCAATCCTTGCATGCGCAAAGCACTTTGCCGGTGACGGCGGAACGATGAACGGAAAAGATCAGGGAAATACAGTCTGCGACGAAAAGACATTCCGCAAACTCTTCCTCCCCGGTTATGCTGAGGCCATAAAGGCCGGAGTTACAACAATAATGGTTTCCTACAGCAGCTGGAACGGCGTTAAGATGCACCAGCACAAGTACCTCCTTACCGACGTTCTGAAAAAAGAGCTTGGCTTTAAGGGATTCCTCGTTTCAGACTGGGCAGCAATTGACCAGATTTCTCCGGACTTCAAGGAGGACGTTGAGCTTTCAATCAATGCCGGGCTGGATATGATAATGATACCGAACGGCTCACAGAAAAAGAACAACTACAAAGAATTCATTAAAGACTTAAAAGAGCTGGTTCAGGAAGGAAAAGTTCCTGTTGCAAGAATTGATGACGCCGTAAGAAGAATTCTTAAGGTTAAATTCGACATGGATCTGTTCAATCATCCTTACACAGACAAGGCTTTAACGGCAAAGATAGGCTCCAAAGAGCACAGGGAAGTTGCCCGCGAATGCGTAAGGCAGTCGCTTGTTCTTCTTAAGAACTCGAACAATACGCTTCCAATTTCAAAGAACTTAAAGAGAATACACGTTTCCGGAAGAGGCGCTGGTGATATAGGAATGCAGTGCGGCGGCTGGACAATAAGCTGGCAGGGGCAGTTAGGTGACGTTACAACAGGCGGCACAACTGTACTTCAGGCAATAAAGAATACCGTTCCTTCGACAAACGTTACTTTCTCCAAAGACGGTTCAGGCGCCGAAGGAGCCGACCTGGGTGTTGTGGTTGTAGGTGAAAACCCCTATGCAGAAATGCTTGGCGATACAAGCGACCTCAGTCTGAATCCTGAAGACATAAAGGCAATTGAACAGGTTAAAAAAGCCGGTATTCCGGTAGTTGTAGTGCTCTTTTCAGGAAGGCCACTAATAATTGACCCGGTCTTAAAGTATACAGATGCTTTCGTGGCAGCCTGGCTGCCGGGAACTGAGGGGCAGGGAATAGCAGACGTGCTCTTCGGAGACTATAACTTTACAGGCAAGCTGACACACTCATGGCCGAAGACAATGTCGCAGGTTCCGATAAACATCGGGGACAAGAATTACGATCCCCTTTTCAAATACGGTTTTGGGTTACATTATGATAAAAAAGTGACGAAGAAATAAGTCACAGGTCAATCTGATTTCCCCCTCCATACTGAAACGTTTCAGTAAAATACGGAGGGGGATTCTTTATTTAAACAAATTTGTAAATTGCTTCCCGGGTGAAAAAGGAAGTAATTTATGCTCTTTTTCCGAGTGTTCCAGAAAAGAAAAGGTGCGGTTTTACTGAAAAATTTTGACATAATTTTATTCTGCAATATTACAGATATTTACTAAAAAAGGCAGATTTCAGCAGAACCAGGATTTTTAAACTTTTTCAGGGGAACACATTTATGGCACATTTTACAATGCAATTAAGGATTAGCCCTTATGAAGAAACTAATAATTGCAGGGTTATTTTTAGCCGGCATGAACTTCTTTACTGGCTGCTCTGCCACAAAGGAGACAACTGATATGAAAACTTCCCGCCAGCAGATCAAGCATTTATCAAAATTAGTCAAGACCAGGGTTTCAACCGATTACCTTCTTTATCTACCGCAGGATTACGGCAAAGATGAAAAGAAGTGGCCTTTAGTACTTTTCCTGCATGGGGCAGGTGAAAGGGGTTCTGATATAAATATTGTTAAAAGGCACGGGCCCCCGAAACTTGTTGAACAGGGGAAGGACTTTCCTTTTATTCTTGTTTCACCGCAGTGCCCCGAGGACCAGATGTGGTCCATCGGCACGCTTGACTCACTTATAAATGAGATTCAGGATAAATACGAAATTGATCCCGCGAGGCTCTACGTTACGGGCCTCAGCATGGGAGGCTACGCAACGTGGAAAATGGCAGAAACTTATCCCGACAGGTTTGCAGCCATTGCGCCCATATGCGGCTGGGGTAACGTTTCTACGGTCTGCAGCCTGAAGCACCTTCCCATCTGGACATTCCACGGGAAGAAGGACCGCTCGGTACCTTTTGATAAATCCGAAGAACTAGTAAACGCGCTCAAAAAATGCGGAGGAAACATTCAGTTTACCGTATATCCCGATGCCGGGCACGACTCCTGGACCGAGACCTACAACAATCCTAAGCTTTATGAGTGGATGTTAAAACAAACCAATAACCATTATGACTGAAACTGAAAGGCCGCGCTTAAGCGCGGCCTTTCAGTCCGTTTTTTCCTTTTATTCTTATTTAATATTACCGGGGAGGATAATTCCAGATGTTAAAGAGGTCCGCCTGTTTTATAACAAAATTAAGTTTCCTGTTAGTCTCTATGTCTACATTTTTAACTGCCGGCACAGATACGCTTAAAGCCACAGACCGCCCATGGAAAGGGAGCTCCATACTGGGTAACGGGCAGGTTTGCGCCGTATATTCAGATGACGACAGGATAAGCGCCATCTCGAAGCTCAGAGGCCTTCAGCACTTCTACTATAAGGATTATACGGCTGACTACATTGCATCCACCTCATTTACACTTACCGATGAAGCCCCGGGACGCATGCGGCTTCACAAGAATAACAGCAAATCTATCGGCATGGAGAATTTTTTTACTACGCTTACGCGCGCAGCAACCGAAGGGGGCAAGGTTACAAAGGTTCGCTGCTTTGTGCACCCTAAAGACGCGGTCATTTTATCCCTGGAAGTTGAAGGCGCCGGAGCTTCACACGCACAGAAGTTTGAAATGCTTTTAAGAAAAAGCATAATAACAGACCGCAGGACCACGCTTACCTCGCTTAGGAAGGAAGGAAACACTGCCTATGCCGTGTGGTCAAACGGGACTGTAATAGCCGTTGCACCAAAGTTTTCCAGACACATACTTGAAGTAAGTGACTCCACAATTTCAATATACGGCCAGGTTAAAAACAAGGAACTGCTTGAAGTAATAACCGTTGCCGCCGGAAGCACTGAGGAGGCAAAAGAAAAAATAAAGTCTCTTAAGGATGAGGCGGATCTTAAGAAGACAGCCTCTGAGTACTGGACGAAGTGGCTTAAAAAAGGCAAAATGCCCCAGTTTAGCGGTGCCGAAGGTGAAAAGTATCTGGAATTCTACAAAAGAAATTTATACGCCGTTAAGTCCGCAAACTTAAACGGCATGATTCCAGCCGACATAACAGGGCAGTTTGTAACAAACAACATGCCGCAGCTTTACCCGAGAGACGCCATGATGGCAGCCAGGGTTTTCCTTCTTACAGGTCACACAGAAGAAGCCGAAAGCGTAATTAAATTCTGGATGAATCCTGAAATACCAAAGAAATCCAAAGGTGAATTCTTTGCGCGATATGACGCATATACAAAAGCAGTAGACGCCGGAAGCGGAGCCCGTTATGACGAGCCGGAGTGGGATGCTAACGGGTATTTAATTCAGCTGATAAATGAATACCATAAATTGACCGGAAAGTGGCTTTCAGAAAAGGATTTTATCTATGAACTGGCAGACTTTCTTGTAAGCCACATAGACAAAAAGGGCCTTCTTTTTGAAGGAGGGATTGTGGAGTGGACGGGGTACCTGCCTTCAACCAATATGACAAGCTCCGCGGCACTTAAGACGGCGTCGGAATTTGCCGGTCTGCAGGGTGACAGGGAAAAGTCAGAAGCATATAAAGCCGCATCTGAAAAAATCGCGTCTTCACTTATAAAGATGTTTGACAGGAAAAGGGAGATACTTGCTGACGTGAGGTCATTCGGAAGAAAGTCTGAAGGAAACGTAAGCATTACAGAGCCATCCAAAGACACATTATTCCTCTGGGACACCTCAATGAACTTTGGGGTATTGTGGGGATTTCCGGATAACGATATGGTTAGAAAAACAAATGATTTTATACAGAAGAACAACGTTAAGGCCGGCGGCGGCGTGCAGTACTTTGAGGCTCCCGATCCGGGCTTAAGCGGCTACGGAAGCGACCTGTTCTTTTTTACAACTCCCGCCTCAGCGCAGTACCAGATTTTATACGGAAGTAAAGACGCTGCAAAAATGCATATAGACTGGATGATCAGTAACGCCAACTCATACGGGCTTATGCCTGAAAGGATTTACTTAAATCAGTCGGACTGCAGCCCGGCTTCACCTCTATCCTGGTGCAACGCCGAATTTGCAGCTACAATTTTAATGTTCAGCAGGAAATAAAAGGTCAAAGCCACTGAAAAGAGTTCAGGGCTTGAAAGGAGATAAAAAGGGTAACACCAACTAACTATAAACAACTAAGGAATAAAAAATGAAGCTTCATTTTTACGGTAAAATTAAAATATTACCACTATTAGCATTTATTGCAGTAATATTCATGGGAAGTAAGATGCCGGAAGGCAAAGCACCTTATAAAAATCCAAAACTCCCGATTGAGGAGAGGGTAGGTGACCTGCTTAAGAGAATGACTCTGGAAGAAAAGATTGATCTTTTGGGCGGAACAGGCTTTGCAACAAAGCCTATTGAAAGGCTTGGGATTCCTGAACTTAAAATGTCCGACGGCCCCTTAGGCGTAAGATGGGAAAAGTCAACCGCTTTTCCTTCAGGAATTGCAATGGGTGCAACCTGGGAGCCGGAGCTGATCGGAAAAATCGGGCAGGCAATAGGGCGTGAAGTAAAATCCAAGGGGCGCCACGTGATTTTAGGCCCCTGCGTCAATATTGCGCGCATTCCACAGGGAGGACGTAACTTTGAAAGTTTCGGGGAAGATCCTTTTCTTACCACACAAATGACAGTTCCTTACATTAAAGGTGTGCAGAAGGAAAACGTTGCCGCAACTGTAAAGCACTTTGCATGCAACAACCAGGAATTTCAGCGCATGTTTGTAGACGTAAAGGTTGACGAAAGAGCGCTTAATGAAATCTATCTTCCTGCATTCAAGGCTGCCGTTCAGGATGCCGACGTCTGGGCAGTTATGTGCGCATACAACAAGGTAAACGGGCACTTTGCAAGCGAAAACGACTATCTCCTTCTGGACATGCTGAAGAAGCAGTGGGGCTTTAACTGGCTTGTTATGAGTGACTGGGGGGCAGTACACTCATCCATTCCCGTTGCACAGGGAGGCCTGGATCTTGAAATGCCTACAGGAGAGTATCTCAACCAAAAGACACTTATGGAAGCCGTTAAGAACGGTACAATCAAAGAATCAGTAATTGACGACAAGGTTACAAGGATTTTAAGAGTAATATTCAAGCTGGGGCTTTTTGAAAACCCGGGCAAGGAAGATAAGAGCCTCTTAGGAACAAAAGAAAACCGTCAGGCGGCATATGAAACCGAAAGAGCCGGAATTGTACTTCTTAAGAACAGCAACAACATTCTTCCTCTGAACCTGAAGAACATTAAGTCCATTGCAGTAATCGGCCCAAATGCCAAGACTTTAAGAACCGGGGGAGGCGGAAGCTCAATGGTAAGTCCCCTTACTTCTGTAAGCCCGCTTGAAGCTTTGGAGAAGGCTTTAGGCAAGAAGGTAAAAATAAACTTTGCCAAAGGTGTTGAAACCTCGGGCGATACAAACCCGATTTCCTCTGACTTCCTTTTTACAGACGAGTCGGGAAAAGAGCACGGGCTAAAAGGGGAATATTTCAGCAACATGGATTTATCGGGCACACCAGCCTTTACAAGAGTTGATAAGGAAATAAACTTTGACTATGGCGACGGGGGTCCGAAGGAAGGTTTCCAGAAAGACAAGTTTTCAGTCAGGTGGACGGGCTATGTTAAAGTTGCAAAGTCAGGAGATTACATTTTCGACTTCGCTACGGATGACGGTGCGAGGTTTTATCTAAACGACCAGAAGCTTGCCGAGGACTGGACGGACCATGCATTAACTTCCATATATGCAAAAGCTACGCTTGAGGCAGGAAAGTATTACAAGTTGCGCATGGAATTCTACGAAAATGGCGGCGGCGCTGCAGCACGCCTGGGATGGAAGCAGCCCGAAGGAAAACTTCTTGAGCAGGCAATAAACGCCGCAAAGAATTCAGACGCGGCACTCATTTTTGCCGGCACAAATTTCAATGTAGAGACTGAAGGGCGCGACAGGGATAACCTTGTACTTCCGGACGGACAGGATGAGCTCATAAAAGAAGTAGCAAAAGCAAACAAGAATGTCGTTGTTGTTCTTACCTCGGGAAGCCCGGTGCTTATGGACCAGTGGCTTAATGACGTTCAGGGAGTTTTTGAGACCTGGTTTGGCGGCGAACTGATGTCGGATGCCATAGTGGACGTGCTTACAGGTAAATATAACCCGTCAGGAAAACTACCTGTTACATTCCCGCACAAATGGGAAGACTGCTCGGCCTACAATACATATAAGTCACAGGACAGCGTTACTTATTATTCAGACGGAATTTATGTAGGCTACCGCCATTTTGAGAAGAATAACATTAAGCCTCTTTTCCCGTTTGGCTTTGGGCTTTCATACACTGACTTTAAGTACAGCGACATAAAAGTCTCCCCTGCAGATAAAGACGGTAAAGTTCAGGTCAGCTTCAGCATTCAGAATACGGGCAAAGTTATGGGTGGCGAAGTTGCACAGCTTTACTTAAGAGACGTGGAATCTTCAATTGACCGCCCCATGAAGGAGCTCAAAGGCTTTAAGAAGGTTTACCTCAAACCCGGAGAGAAGAAGACGGTCAGCTTCACGCTGGACAAAAACGCAATGTCGTATTTTGATCCCGCAAAGAAGAGCTGGGTAATGGAGCCGGGCAAGTTTGAAGTTCTTGTTGGATCTTCCTCTGAAGACATCAGGCTTACAGGCTCATTTTCAATTTGAGTATATAAATAGTAAAAGAATTCTTACCCTCAGGATAGTTTTTCCTGAGGGTTTTATATTTTTAATATCAGCATAAAATTGAATATATTTACTGCCCGGGTAAAGAAGTAACATTTTTATTCCGATAATAGGCAGAACAAATAAATCTATTTTCAGTGTATTTCAAACAAGATTCCACAGGCCAGGATATCTATGAAAAAGCTATATATTTTAGTCCTTATCATTTCTTTAAGCCAGTTTATTTCAGCTCAGGAAAAAGAAAAAGTTATTGCCACGGCGGGCAAGGAGAAAATCAGCGCCAATGAATACAGAACGCGCTATGAGCTGATGCCGCATATCAGTAAGAATCAGGATTTAATTGATTCTCTTAAATATGAATTCCTTTATTCGCTTGTTGCCGAGAAGCTCTGGGCGCAGGAAGCCGCGCGCTTAGGGATGGACACAACAGAGATAATAAAATATTCCATGAAGTCGATTGAGAAGCTTTATGTAAAAGACGCCCTTTACAAGCAGGAAGTGGAAAATAAAATTAAGATAAGCGGTGAGGAGTTAATTAAAGGCACTTTCAGAACAGGCTTTAAGCTTAGCGCAAACATTATCAGCTCCGGGGATTCTTCAGAAATATTTAATATTTATGCCGCATTAAAGAAGGGTGCCTCATTCGACTCACTTCTGCACACAAGGCCTGAATACAAGGACCAGGAGCTGCCCCTGGCAATAACATACGGACAGATGGAAGATGAACGGATTGAAGACTCGCTCTATGCAATGAAAGTGGGGAATATATCGCAGCCCTTAAGGACAGAAAACGGCTGGTTCATTTTCAAATTAAAGAACAAGGAAGAAGTTGTCTTTAATAATAAAAAGGCAGATGAAACCACAAAAAAGGCGCGTGACATTATTAAGCAGCGTAAGGCAAAAAAGCTTGAAACGGCTTTTCTTAATGAATTTATGCCTAAGGCCGAAGTAACGACAAGCGGGCCCTTGTTCTGGAATGTGGTCGGGAAATCCGCAGCCCTTCTGATCGAGAAGGCAAAGCGTCCTGAATTTAAGAATTCAAACGTGAACCTGGATGAACGCGACGTCTCTAAAATGATAAGCCAATTCGGGCGCGACTCGCTTAATATGGCACTCATTCATTTTAAGGATAAGTCAGTATCGCTCAGGGATTTCCTTTACAGTTTCGTTACTGACGGCTTTACTGTAAAAGAGCCCACATATGAAAAAGTTGTTGGAAAGCTGAGAACGTACCTAAATGACTATATTTCGCAGGAGATCCTTTCCAGGGAAGGCTACAGAAGAGGGCTTCAGAACATGCCTGAAGTAAAAAGCGATATGAAGCTCTGGAAGGAGAATTACATAAGCCAGATTCTGAGGAACAAGTTCCTGGATTCAGCCAAGGTAAGTGACGAAGAAGTTCAGGAATACTACAACAAGCTCAACAGCGGAGCCCCCGTTCCCGAGGTAAATGTAATTGAGATATTCACAAAGGACTTAGGGGAAATTGAAACCATATTAAACGAACTTAAAGCGGGCAAGGATTTCCGTGATCTGGCCAAGATCTACAACAAGAGGGAAGCGACAAAGAATAAAGGCGGTGAATACGGATTTTTCCCGATAAATATGTATGGTGAGTTAGGCAAAACGGCTGCCAAGATGAAAGTTGGGGAAGTTTACGGTCCCATGCAGCTTGGAAACGGGTATTCAATTTTTAAGCTTATTGACAGAAAGGAAAAGAGGGATTCTCTTTCGAAGCCTTTTGAAGAATTGAAGGATCAGTACAAAGATGATCTTTTCAATAAAAAGCTGACCGATGCATTTGACGGCTACACGGTAAAGCTGGCACAGAAGTATGGGGTAAAGATAAATGACGGAGCCTTAAAGAACCTGAACGTAACGACCATACAGATGTTCACATCGCGCTACCTGGGTTTTGGCGGAAGGATTGCGGCAGTGCCATACACAGCCCCATGGTTCGAGTGGTTCAAGCAGTTTAAGAAGATGAAGAATTACAATCCGTAAACTTCAGCCCGAATATTTAATATTTCAAAAAAGCTCAAAATGAAAATTTTGGGCTTTTTTTGTGCCCGTTCCTTATCGAATGGGAACGTGGCGCGGCTGGCCGCGGCGCGCGTGGATTGTTTGCGATCATTTTCCCGGGGTTCCTACATTCGCCACGGCGAATTTGGTCACCGCCGGGCTATCAACACTATGCCGCTGACCGCGGCATTTCAATACAACGGATATGTACATTTCCATTACATTTTCCATTTGGTCTGCAGCGTTAATGATCTTTCAGGCGTGTGTCGCTGTGGATTTTGCCGTCCAGTATGTGAATGATTCTTTGCGTGCGTTCGGCAAAGGTTTCGTCGTGCGTTACTACTATGATTGTCTGCTTGTGCTTTTCGTTTAATTCTTTGAATAGGTCAAATACCATGGCGGAGTTTTTTGAGTCGAGGTTTCCAGTCGGCTCGTCTGTAAGGAGGACCAAAGGGTCGTTTGCAAGGGCGCGCGCTATAGCAACCCTCTGCTGCTGGCCTCCCGAGAGTTGGTTGGGGCGGCTTTGGAGCTTATCCGAAAGCCCTACGCCGCTTAAAAGCTCAGTGGCTTTTTTCTTTGCCTGCGCGGAAGAATATTTGCCGCGCGCAATCATGGGCATCATAACGTTCTCTAAAGCCGAGAATTCGGGAAGAAGAAAATGAAACTGATAGACAAAACCCATCTTTGCGTTTCGTACTTCGGAGAGCTCATCTTCATTCATTGAGGATATCTCAAGATCTTCAAGAAACACTTTTCCTGAGGTCGGTTTGTCCAGGCCTCCCATGAGGTAAAGCATTGTGGTTTTACCGGAGCCCGAGGGACCCGTAATTGCTGTAAATTCACCTTTTTCAATCTCAAAGGACAGGTCGGGAAGTATGGTTGTATCCACCTCGGTGCCATTGGACTTTGAGACCAGCGTTCTTGAGACGTGTTCAAAACGGATTATTGTGTTATACATTTTTATTTGACTTCAGTTAATATAAATTATAATACAACATGGTTAAAAGATAGAAATAAAAGCAAAGAAATGTCAATTAAGTTTTAGAATTGAATACTAAAAAGTTAGAGTAAATATTCCTGTTTTGCCGACCGGAGGCAGGCATTACCCGCCTCCGGTTCTTTTATTGTTGTTTCAATCTATCACTTGAGAAGCATCATCTTGCCGCTCTTAACGAAGTCATTGGCCCGGATCTCATATATATAGGTCCCTGAAGGCAGGCTTGAAGCATTGAATTCCACCTCATACCTTCCTGTCTCCTTAACCTCATTTACAAGAGTTGCGACTTCCTGTCCTAGCATGTCAAAAATCTTGAGTGTGACTTTTGATGTCTTAGGAACCTGATAATCTATAACTGTGGAAGGGTTGAATGGGTTGGGGTAGTTACGGCTGATGGCATATTCCTTTACAACTTTCTCTCCGCTATAGTCAATCTTTTCTATTTCTGCAGCCTTGTACATAGTGCCACTCTCATCAGGAACGCTGTGGCTGTCGACAAGAAAACATTCAGCATCTAAGTTTACTTCAGTCCTGAGCCTCATTCTGACTGTCTTGTTTCCAATTCCTTTCGGGTTTACCTGGAATGAGCTCTGCTTATTCTTAATAAACTGGTCTTTTGAAAGATTGATTTTATTAAAGCTCTGAAGAACTCTTCCTTCCGCATCTATGAGATCTAGCGTATAGGAAATGCTTCCATCTTTTCCCAGAGCCTTTAACGCCGCGGATGATTCGGTCACTCCGTAATTTAAATTAAATAAGAATTTAGAATTATCAGTAAGCGTAAAAGGCTCAGTCGTCATGTATTTATTCAGGCCATTTACATCAGTAATTCTAAGCGTGTCACTTACGTCCATGAATTTAACAGGCTTTTCGTCAATAGACATGTCCTGAAGTGAAAAATAAAACTCAGAGAGGCTGTCTGACCTCAGGACAATGCTTCTGCCTGATGTCTGCGTGGAATTTTCCTTGTACAGTCCGTAATAGCTCCCGATGGAATTTGACTTTGTGAAGCTTAAAGGAAGAGAACCCGCAGTATTGTTGAAGCTCATGACGAACATCTTTCTTGAAGTTCCGCCGGCATCATTGTTCAGCTGAACATTACGTCCTGTGGTATTAAGAGTATAGATATTCGACAGCGTCCGGCTGTCCGTAAAGCGGTTCTGGCATACATTGTAGTAGTAGAATTCACTGAATGTAAGAAAATATCCGTCACTTCCCAGGTTCAGGCTCTGGGAAATAACGCGGCTTCCAAACTTCCAGAACCTAGGGTTCCACGTCCCATCAGAGAACATTCCCCTAAAGACGTCACTCCACTGTCCCTGGTTATTATCGCCAATCCAGGCTAACCTGACTCCGTTATTATTGTCAGATCCTACTATCATAGAGGGCATTGAGTTTTTTATTAGTCCGCTTCCATTGGATATATTTGCATTATATTTGTTACATATTATTCCCTGAGGCACTCCCTGGCTGACAGAAAGCCTTGCGTAGCTGATCGAACCTGACTTCTGCCCTGCTACATCCGAAATATTATCTTCCCATGCAAGGTGGAATGTATTGTTGTCCAGCTTGTTGGATACAAGGCATGGATGAAGTGATTTAGTTCCGCTGTTAATGCCTTCTATATAGTTCATGTAATAAATATAATTCCCGTCATGGCTGCAGTATGCACCATAGAAGCCGTCCTCCTGCCCGTCATAATTGTTCCTGTTATCCTTCCATACAACCAGGAACTCTCCATAGGGGATCTTTCCGAAAGCTATAACAGGCATTGCTTCACCTTCCGAAAGATCATTGAAAATTGGATTTTCAGGATAACTTAAAGGATAAAATATGGTACTACTCTCATTCTTGCTGTATTCTACCGAGCAGTACCTGATATCACTTCCTTCCTGGAATACAATACCTATGTAGCCGTAGCCGTTTAGGTCAGCATAATCTATGGATGGGGACTTTCCCCCGGAACCACTTATAGGTTTTCCATCATTCATCATCTCCCAAGAAGCGCCCTCATTACTGCTCCTTTCATACCAGACGTAACCCATGCTTTCATAAACCATGTGAAGGCTGCCGTCAGGAGTACGGATAAATTTCCGCTGGCTTGAGCTTGAGAAGGCTGTTGAAGCATTTGATTTATTAGGAATTTTATAAAGGGCAGTATAAGTTGCATTGTCAGTTGGTGTTCTTAATGAACCTTCTCCATCTTCCCATCCTGCAAAGTCATAGGTCCCTGTTGTTTTTGTAAGAGTTTCTGAATACGGGATATTTAGGCTGTTTCCTTCTACCACACGGGTTAGATCATTTGTCTGAAAGTTTCCGTCGAATTCTGTTTTGTCTACTCGGTTGATTACATATTTTTTCCATAGTTGGGCAGTGTAAGTCACATAAAATTCATTTTCATTTGCGGCATCTTGAACTTCAATATTTCCAAATGTAATTATATTTAATTTATTGTCTTTGGACCAATAACTTTTCGTAGATTGTACTGTATTGGGGTCCTGATTCCAAACCCAGTAGTGAGTACCATCAAACTGTTCTTCCTTTGCCCTTAATTTAATGACTGTTCCAATCTTTTTTCTAATTACGGTATCACCAGGTACTTCAGAAAAAGGACCGTTGTTAATACTGAGGTCGATCTTACCTATACCGTTACTGTTCTTAATTGTATATTTTGTTCCTATTTCATAAGTATACCTTAACTGCAACTTTTCGAAGGAGCTTGCAGTTGTGGATTCGTTTTCATTAGCAGCTCTTAAACCGAGATAAATTTTGGTTTTTCCCGATTCAATTGCATTATTAACAAAGTCCCGCAATTTAGTTATACTCATTTCAACAGTACGAGCTGAGGTTCCAACAAAAAAGTCAAGTTCTGTTACTCCGCTTGCTTCAGTCATTGCCCACAGATCGGCATATTTTAAGCTGCTTCCTATGTCAGGAATATAGTACAACCTGAAATTTGAAGCGTATGAAACATCGTTTTTATAAATAAACTCCACATTAGTTACATAAGCACCTGCCGGAAAATTAATTGGAAATTCACATATTGAGCGGCGAATAGTTTTGGCTTCAGTAGAACTACCAATGTAGACACCATAGTCAAATGGAAAACCATCAAAAAAACTGCACTGCCCATCAGGGTACAAATATTTTTGAATCAGATTCCTATTTGTAACATCGTATGTCTTGGTACTTTCCTGAGGAAATGAAACCGAGAAAGAAATCAGCAACAAGAATAAGATCAAAAGTATCTTATCTGAACCGGCTTTAAGGAAATAACTTTTCATTTCTCCTCCCAATTAGTAATTTGTGTAAATAAGTGTTATTTTAAACATAAATAGCCCCCGGTCCTGCCGAGATAGCAGGATTATTAAGGTAGCGAGCCTTTAGGTGGACTATTTAACCCAGGGGGCAGTGCGCCAACACTGTCCCTTGAATTTCTTCTGAGCTATAGCTTCTCATATGTTTTAATCCTTCAGTTTTCCTTTCACAAGGTAGTAATCTCCTTTTTGATCAGAGCCCATAAAAAAGATCTCCTTTTCAAAAGCTATCACACGGCCGTGCAGCCAAATGTCATCTTTAAGTTTGAAGATGATCTGCGTATCTGTGCCGTTATAATGAGCCAGGCCCTCTCTCTGCCAGATGAACATATCATTTATATTTCTGCCTCCCATAATAGATCCGTTATTTAGAGCTTTTATTGAAATGAATTCTTTATACTGCCCTTTGTAGTACTCATAAACCATTCCTTTCATTTCAACTAACAGTTTGCCCTGAATTCTGTAGATAAAACATTCAGAATTTCTGCTGTGATCTGAACCTACAGCAATTTCTTTCAAGCTTTTATTCCCGTCATATTCATAGATAGCCATACTGTCAGAAAAAGGATGATAAGTGAACTTTGTGGCATAAATAAGGCATTTACTGCCTTCTCCTGTCGGGTGTATTTCATACAGGTCAATATTCTTCCTGCTCAGGACCATTTTCTCTTTCCACCCATCGGCATACTTGTGATAAATAGCTCCATAGTTTGTCTCAGCAAAGTCACTGCTGAAGCCGACGGCCCAGAGGTCATTCGGGCTGTTTCCTCTTATGTCTGTTATCATCACCCCGCCACTGGTCGTGAGACTGTCAAGCCTGGGTTCAAACTGCTTTTCCCACTGGAATCCATCAAAGTGCCATATTCCATATCCGCCCATATATGCGTCTTTGGTCCCAAAACCGAAGATACTCCATGAATACATGCTCCACCAGCCTCTCTGATACCAGGAAACCCCGTCAAAGTGCATGAGTCTCTTTCCAAAGTCCCCGTTGTTTCCTACCACCCATACATCGCTTGGTCTGCTGCCCCAGATATTTATGAGGCTGAGCATTGTGCTCTTTATAGTATCCACACTCCACTCGTAGTCACGCCTGCCCGGTCTTTCTTCTATGGGGGATACTGGATCTCCTTTGCATGAGAATGCCTGAGAAATTAAAATGAGGAAAGAAAGGCTGATGAATGTTCTTTTCATTTCTAAGCCCTGAATGTTTCGAGAGAGAAAAAGAATATAATTACTAATGGCTTAACTCTCTTAAGTTATACTCCTCTAAGCTTAAAGTAAATACGGGGGCATACGTATTTTTCAAAGGAGTCTGATTATTCAGCCGTTAAAGCACAGTCTTGCCAGGATAGACTGGGTCTATTCTAAAAGAATGCTCTTTTTCTTTGTCACTGATGTCTAAAGCTGTTCTGTTCACATTCTCTTTATGGACGCTGACTGTGTTTTCGGACCTAGAATTATTCTGAAATGAATAGGGATGTTTGGACGCTTTGGAGAGTGGAATAAGTATCGCAGTATGTATGGCTTCTGTTTTCATTTGGCACTAAATTGGGGAGCCTTATATAATCTATACAGAAAGAAAGTTATCTTGCTTATTTTTAAAAGTCAAGACTTGGATCTAAAATAATTTAGATTTTGATAATTAATTACCTATTTACTGGTTATTCAGGAGCAGATTGCAGCATTATGCGTCCAAGGTGTGAGGAAATACACTCTAAGGAGAGCGTAGAAAATTAAAAGCGAATGCAGGGAAAATATTTCGAAATATGAGTCGTTAAAGTTTTTATGTAAATACAAAATTCAGCTTCACAAGAATATAAAGTTTAAGGAATTTATTTTTTAAATCAACATACCATATCTGCCTTCCATAGTATTTAAAAAATTATTTATCTTTCACCTCTTAAAATTTCCACAGGGTTTACACGGGCGGCTCCGCGGGCGGGGCCGATGGATGCAATAAGGCTTACTACAAATGCAAATAGCGATGCAAGCACAAAGTACCAGGGGCTTTTTCCCATCTGAAGACGGTCGCTCCGCATGGAGGTGTTTGACTCGGACGGGGTAATCTGTATGGAACCCATTATGAGTATTAAGATGTATCCCAGAAGACACCCTATGGCAGCCCCAATTATTGCAACCAGCGTTCCCTGCAGTATATAAATTACCGTAATTTCTTTTTTCTTATATCCTATGGATTTCAGTATTGCTATATCCCTGTACTTTTCCAGCACGTTTGTTATCAGCACATTGGCTACTCCGAAACCTGCAACAAGTATTACAAAAAACACGAGGAAGTAAACCATCATCGATATCATCTTGTAAAGTGATATTACGCTTGATGAGATCTCTTCCCACGTCTTTGACTTGTAGTTTGTTTCTTTTTCAATTGTGCGTGCAACAGCGTAATCGCGCTTTAAGTCGTTTACCCTTAAATATATCTGGCTTACCTCATCGGGGCGGTAGCCTGCGATGTTCTGCGCTACACGCAAATTTACGTATGCGTTGTTATCAATGTCGTTTATGCCGGTTGAATAAATTCCAACAACCCTCACCTGGAAAGTCTTGCCGAGGTTTGATACAAACTGGAGCTTGTCACCAAGGCGAAGGCCGAAGTCTTTGGCTGCCGTTGTGCCAAGCATAAGTCCGTCGGGCGTTTTTTCAAGTTCGGTGAATCTCCCCTGGGTCATATTCTGGCTGAACTTTACTATTTCATCCTGAGATCGGGGATTGATGCCGAAAATTTCCAGGGGCTGCGTAATTGTGCCGAACTTTGCAATTACAGTCACATTCACTACGGGCGATGTAACGCTCACCTGTGCGTCTGACTTAATTAAAGCTTCAACGCGCTTATAGTTTTTAATTATCTCCTCATCCTGGCGTTCAACATTTTTAATGAGGTTTATTGCCGTTCCTTTCTCAGCCTGCCATAGGGTGTCGCTTACAAGTGAAGTCATCTTTTCGCCTGAGACCACAACGTGAGGCGCAATGTTTACAATCTTATCTATAAAGCTGCTTAAAAGCCCGTCCATTAAAGATACAGCTGAGATAAGCACCATAACACCCACACCAATGCCGGATATGGTTAAAAGTGTCTGGCGCTTCCTGGAAGTAAGCTGCCTTAAGGCAATATTCAATATCTGGTAATTAACTTTCAAAAGTTTCTTATACTTTTTAATTTTTAATTGACTTCACGCTCTTAAGATTTCCACAGGTTTAAGGTTTGCCGCACGCCTCGATGGGATGTAGCTTGAAAGGGCGCTTACAATAACTGAAAAAAGGGCAACAATTACGTATGAAGAAAAAGTCTCAACCATTGCTATATGATCTCCCCTTACAACCGCGCTTTCGCCGTATGAAATTGGTAGCGAGGCGATAAAGTTTGTAAGGAAGTGCCCGGCAGTCATTCCAAGCACGGCGCCCGTAATTCCGAATATCATCCCTTCAGAAAGGAATACCAGTTTTATCGTGGTGCGGTCAACGCCCATAGACTTCATTATTGCAATATCCTTCTGTTTCTGCAGGACAATCGTAATAAGCACGTTTGCAATTCCGAAGCCCGCGACGATAAAAACAAATATTACGAGGAAGAGCGTTATGTTGTTGTTGCGCTTAAAGAGAGTAAGGAGGTTCAGATTGGCCTCCTCCCATGTCTCAGCCTTATAGCCCGTAAGAGATTCCAAACGGCGGGCAACGTCATTTACAACAGAAAGGGAAGTCGTGTGCATTCCGATTCCCGAGACCACATTGTCAGAAAATCCATTAATCGACTGCGCGAGCCTCAGGTTTACGTATGCCAGGTTGTCATCGGTTGCGCTGAATCCGCTCGAAAAAATACCGGCTACTCTGAGTATATAAATTTCGCCGTTTTCCCCTGCAAGCTGAATTAAGTCGTGATAATCCGCCTTAAGCTTCTTTGCCATTCCGGAGCCGAGGAGAATTCCGTTTTTTGTATAGTTCAGCTCATCCAGGCTTCCTGTTTTCACATTCTTTTCAAGGCTTGCAATTCCCTTCTCCCTTTCGGGGATAATGCCTTTAATTATGGCCGTCCGGGTAAGCGTTCTTTCCCTTAAGACACCGCGGGTTTCAACAAAAGGAGCCACGGCGTCAATTTCACCTATGGCATCGGCAATTGAAATGACCTGGCGGAAAGATTTTATTTCTTTTTTTTCATCGGGGATTATTCTGCTTGAAATAAAAAACTGATCTTTTCCTCCGGGGGAGGATTTTAAGAGGAGGTGTTCTTTTCCCTCAAGCTTTTCCCCCTTAATTGTGACAAGAGGGGAGATCTCAATAATTTTGCTTTGAATGTCGGAGATTATTCCTTTAGTAAGTGCAAATGTAATGATCATTACCATGGCGCCCGTTGCAACGCCGGTTATAACGAGCACGGTCTGCTTTTTCTTTGCCTCAAGGTGCCTTAAGGCGATAGATATCACAAAACGTAGCTTTGACGCTATTTTAAGCCGCCGGGTCATTTTAATTTACATCAACTCTCATGTTATCGGTATAGCTTCCTTTAGGCTGGTCCACAATCCTCGTCCCTTCCGGAAGTCCGCTTTCCGAGACGTCGGCAAACCTTCCGTCCAAAGTCCCCGTATTAAGCTGAATTTTCTTCAGGCGCTCGCCTTCAATCTTAAAGACGTAGCGGCTGCGGTTCTCCTCAAGAATTGCCGTCCTGGGCAGAAGAAGGGCGTTTTGTTTTTCACCGGCCTTGATGTTAATTGTAGCCGTCATGCCGAGATTCAGCTTTTCGGGTGACTGTTTAAGTTTTATATAGACCCTGGAGGTTTTTGTGGCCTCATCCGTTCTGGGCACAATCCTCTGAAGAACACCTTCATATTTCTCATTGGGATAAGCGTCAAAGGCCACAACAGCCGGCATGCCGGAGCCTATCCTGCCCAGGTCCTGCTCGTCGACCTCTCCCTGAACGACAATGGAATTTGGAGCCATAATTTCAAAGCACTCGGCGTTCGGCGTAAGATTATCGCCAAGGTTTACCCTGACGTTTACAAGCACGCCTGAAAAAGGCGCCGTAACGACGGTTTTTGTGAGGTTCTGGCGGGCTATATCCAAAGCGAGCCTCCTTTGGTTCAGGCTCACACGGGCCAGGTCGTAATTTTGTCTGGCGTCCTCGTAATCTTTTTTTGTAATGCTGTTAGTTTTGTAGAGGCTTTCCTTTCTATTAAGGTCACGTTCTTTGGCTTTAAGGTCCAGCTCTGCCGTCTCAATCTGGTTTTCAGCATCCCTCAGCCTCAGCTCCTGGTCGCTTCTGTCGGTCCGCAAAAGGACAGTACCTTTTTTTACAAACATCCCTTCTTTCCCGATTATATATTTTACTATTCCTCCGGCTTCCGAGCGGAGTGTGGCAACGGAATCGGCCGTTACTGTGCCGGTAGCATAGATTAAAGTTACAAGATTGCCTTTGGTAACTGGTACGGTCTGAACTTTTTCATGGTTGAAGAAAGCCTTATAGACGATATAGACTGCAACAATAAGCACGAGGGAAATAATGATGATATACTTTCTTTTCATTTATCTGCCTGAAGTTAGTATGTGAAAGAAAAGCCAGGGTTTGCTGAAGTTTAATTTAGTGAAATATATTCAAATTTCCACGAATTAAGCCTCCTGCTTAAAGAGCCTCTTAAAGCCCGGGTAAGGCTTTAAGGCTATAAGCTGGAATTGGATCAGGTTTTCTCTTACCAAGGGAAGTGCGGAGAGTACCTCCCGGGCTTCTTCTATACTATCAGATTCAAGAACAAGCACGGCAGCATCCGTTTCCGTTCTGAAATAAAGTTCACGAATGGTACCATTCTGGTACAGCTCCCATACCTTCCGGGCCTCTTCCTGAAGGAAGGGCTGAAACCGGTCCTTTCCAATTCCGGCATTTTCAACTTCCAGAGCAAGGATTTTCATTTTCACTCCCAAATTTTGTTTTAACAAAATATGACACAGAAATATTTTTGTCAAAAAAGCCCTGTGACTTTTTCTTTCAAAGTCCTTACCTTTGTACGAAACTTTATTGCGAAGTTTTATTCAACTTTTTATTCATCATCGGGAAATGAACTTCATGAAAAAACTTACTCTTATTCTTTTAGCCTTCGCTTTCACTGGGCTTTTTGCACAGGCAAATCCGCCCAAAAGGGAATTCAGAGGCGCCTGGGTAGCTACAGTAGCTAATATTGACTGGCCTACAAACAGAAATGCGACTCCAGGAGAGCAGATAGCAGAGCTTGTTTCAATTATGGATAAGCTTAAAGCATCCGGCGTTAACGCCGTTGTATTCCAGATCAGGACTGAGTGCGACGCCCTTTATCAGTCTAAAATTGAACCGTGGTCGTACTGGCTTACGGGAGCCCAGGGTAAAGCACCCGAGCCTTTTTTCGATCCCCTTCAGTTTGCAATAAGTGAAGCCCACGCCAGAGGCATGGAGCTCCACGCCTGGTTCAACCCTTACAGGGCAGTTAAAACAATCGGCGACTACCAGGCCTCAAGTAACCACGTATCGGTTCTTCACCCCGACTGGCTTCTGACATTTAAGGATTACAAGATGCTGGATCCGGGGCTTCCTGAAGTTAAAAACTATGTGCTTTCAATTGTTTCCGATGTCCTCAGGCGCTATGACGTGGACGGAATTCATTTTGACGACTACTTCTACCCCTACGGGCCCAAAGTTTCAAAGGAGGATTCAGTTACATATGCCAAATACCATGGCAGCTTTACCAATGTTGATGACTGGAGAAGGGACAATATTAACAGCCTTATGGCAAGTATTTACGACACAATTAAGGTTGTAAAGCCCAGGGTTAAGTTCGGCATAAGCCCATTCGGTATTGTTGAGAATAAATATGCCGGCACAAACGGCTTTGAATCCTACAGCATACTTTACTGCGACCCCCTGACATGGATCAAGAATAAGAGCCTGGACTATATGAACCCGCAGCTTTACTGGGAAATAGGCCACGCAAAGGCAGATTATGCAAAGCTCCTTCCATGGTGGGCTTCTGTAACCAAGGATATGCACCTTTACATAGGGCAGTATTCAAGCCAGATGGCTTCGCATAATTACAAGGGAAAGAAGACCGAGCTTGAGGATCAAATAAACTTAAACCGCACAACGCCTAACGTTCAGGGAGAAGTCTTCTTCAGCTCAAAGTCTTTGACAGAAAATTTCTCGGGCTTTGCAGACACATTAAAGAATAATTTCTATAAGTACCCGGCTCTTCCGCCTGTAATGCCGTGGAAGGAAACTACGCCTCCCCTTGCACCGGAAAACCTCACGGTTAAAGGGGATTCAACGGGAGCAACGCTTGAATGGACAGCTCCCAAGGCTGCAAGTGACGGTGAGACCGCAAGCTACTACGCTGTCTACCGCTTTACGGATAAGGACGAGATAAACCTGGATAACCCGAAGTTCCTTCTTAACGTCATTTCCGCAAAGAAGGCAAAATATAAAGACCCTATTAAGCCCGGTAACGGCACAAAGTATATATATGTAGTTACAGCGCTTGACCGCCTGTTCAATGAAAGTGAAAAAAGCACCACTACTCTGAGCCTTAAGTAGTTAATTAAAGAGGCGGAGCACGCTTCAAAAAGCTCCGCCTCCTTTTTTCCCCTCCTAATTTCTTTTCTTATTTCCTAATTACTGACTGTTAATTTTCCTCAAAAGCTCTTATGTTTGTATCCATTACAAACTCAAAAACTATCAAGAAAGCAAATTATTGATGAAGAAACCTGAACTAATGGCTCCGGCAGGCGACTGGACAATGCTCACTACAGCCGTAGAAAGCGGGGCAGACGCGGTTTATTTCGGCATTGAAAAGCTGAATATGAGGGCAAAAGCCAAGAACTTTACGCTTGAGGGCTTGCCTGAAATTGTATCATTCTGCAAAGAGCACGGGGTTAAGAGCTATCTGACACTGAACACCATCATTTTTGAAGAGGAAGTAGGGGAATTAGATGAGATCATTCCGGCGGCAAAAAAAGCCGGCGTGGATATGATAATATGCTGGGACCTGGCTCTGGTTGAAAAATGCCGGGAGCACGATATGCCTTTCTGCGTCTCCACACAGGCTTCCATTTCAAATTCTGCCTCGGCAAACCTGTTTAAGTCCCTGGGAGCACGCAGGATTGTCATGGCACGCGAGTGCTCCCTGGAAGAGATAAAGAAGGTCAGGGCAAATACAGACCTTGAAATTGAAGCTTTCATACACGGAGCGATGTGCATTGCAGTAAGCGGAAGGTGCTTTATGAGCCACCACCTTTTCGGCAAAAGCGCAAACCGCGGTGAATGCATACAGCCATGCCGCAGGGAGTACGAGGTAATTGACGGGCAGATCGGTAAATCGATGGTCTTAGGAGAAGATTACGTGATGTCGCCAAAGGACCTGTGCTCCATAGAATATATAGACATGTTAATTGAGGCAGGGATTGACTCATTCAAAATTGAAGGACGGAAAAGGAGTCCCGAATACGTTGCCAGGACGGTTTCCATCTACAGGAAGGCAATAGACCTCTATTTTGAGGGTGGTCTGACAGATGAAATAAAAAAAGATATGCTCCACGAGCTGGAGAAGGTCTATAACAGGGGATTTTCCTCAGGGTTTTATTTTGATGTTCCAAGTTCGGCCGAGTATGCAAATATTTACGGGAGCATAGCAACAACCAAGAAAGAATATGTAGGCAAAGTTATAAACTACTACAAGAAAACCGGCATTGCGCACATAAAGCTGGAAACAGGCAATATTTCAGTGGGTGAGGATCTCCTTGTAATAGGGCAGACTACAGGCGTTGTTGAACTGAAGCTCCCGAACATGGTAAATAATGAGGTCCCGGTAACTGAAGCCCAAAAAGGCGACGAAGTCACATTTGAATGCGCAGAAATCATACGTCCCAAGGATATGGTTTATAAAGTCGTTGCGGCACGTTAGATACTGAAAATTATTCTGCAGGGGCGCATGGCGGTGCGCCCCTACATTTACGACCCAAATTCCTACTATTTTTTGATTTAGCCCCTTCAATTCATTATCTTTGTCTATTGTACTAAACAGAGTTATTACCAATTAATTTTATAAAACTATGAAGTTAAGCAAAGCATTTATACCGACCTTGAAAGAGGTCCCGACTGACGCAATAATTCCAAGTCATATTCTTATGCTGCGAACCGGCATGGTGCGCATGCTTTCAGCAGGAATTTATTCATTCCTTCCGCTGGGTTATACCGTTGTAAAGAAAGTGGTTGAGATCATCCGTGAGGAGATGGACGCCATAGGCGGACAGGAGTTCCACCTTCCGGCATTAAACCCGAAAGAGATCTGGGAAGAGACAAACCGCGTTGAGGCATTCGGAGACACGATGTTCCACATTAAGAACAGGGATTACGTCCTGGCCCCGACACACGAGGAAATTATGACATACCACGCCAAAGGGGTAGTTAAATCTTATAAAGACATGCCGCAGATCTGGTATCAGATACAGACAAAGTTCAGGAATGAACCGCGCCCTAAAAGCGGCGTAATACGCGGCCGTCAGTTTTTAATGAAAGATGCTTATTCATTCGATACTTCATGGGAAAACCTGGATAAGTCATACGCACAGCACGACAAGGCATATAGAAAGATTTTCGGCCGCTGCGACCTTAAGTACTTTGTAGTCGGTGCATCAAGCGGCGCCATGGGAGGCAACCGCTCTGAAGAGTTCATGGTTAAGTCGGAGGCCGGTGAAGACACAGTAGCACACTGCGAACATTGCGGCTACGCAGCTAACGTTGAGGTTGCAACTTCCGTTGTGGACGGCGCTCCAAGGTTTACAACTTCATTTGCAGTAGAGGAAATCTCAACTCCAAAAGTTAAATCTATTGATGAGCTCTGTGAGTTCCTTAAGATCAACGAAACACAGTGCGCAAAGTCGAGAGTTTATATTCATAACGATGAACCTGTACTGGTTCTAATGCTTGGAAACGACGAAGTAAATGAAACCAAGCTTGGAAGTGTGCTCCCGGGAACATTAAGACCGGGGCATCCCGATGAATTAAAGGAAATTACAGGAGCTGATGCAGGTTCGATCGGCCCCATCGGCTTTAAGGGAAGAATTATTGCGGACCTGCGCTTAAAAGACGGCAATAACCTCTATAGCGGCGCAAACAAAAACGACTACCACATTGGCGGAATTGATTTGATGCGTGATGTCCCTACTGTGGAATACTTTGATTTAAGAACCGTTCAGGCAGGTGAAGTCTGTACAAGGTGCGGCGAGAAACTGGACGTCTTTAAGGCAATTGAGCTTGGGCACATCTTCAAGCTCGGCACAAGATATTCCGAGGCTATGGGAGCCACATTCCTGGATGAGCAGGGAAAAGTAAACCCGATCATCATGGGCAGCTACGGCATCGGCGTCGAAAGGGTTATCGCCTGCTATATTGAGCAGCATAATGATGAAAAGGGAATTATCTGGGATAATACACTTGCCCCATACCAGTTCCATTTAATGGGACTTAATATGAAAAAGCAGGAAGTCATTGACGCCTCAAATAAGATCTATAATGACCTTATGGATATGGGTTATGACGTTTTATTTGACGACAGGGTTGATGCACAGGCGGGCTTTAAGTTCAATGATGCGGACCTTTTGGGCCTCCCGGTCCAGGTAATTGTAGGCGACAAGAACCTGAAGGAAAACAAGGTTGAAGTAAAGGTCAGGAAGACAGGGGAACGCTTTACAATTGAAATTGACAAGCTTTATAATAAATTGAAAGAATTAATTTAGAATGCGGGCATGAAGAAAGAAATTTCTTCATGCCCCAGGACTTACACCTTTTGAACCTTTAGCTTATTTAGCCTAGATGAACGACATTTTTATTTATTCTGAAGAACACCTGCTTGAGCAGATGAAAGCCGGGACATATGAGCTCGGGTATTACAAGGTTAGATTTTATACAGAACAGGGCCGCCTTGCAGAGGAAAAGACAGGCACAATTTCAAACTTTTACCTCTATCCCAGCGGCGGGGCACTCCGGGATGAAAACATGAATATTGTGCTTTATAACTCAAAGTTCGACACCTACAGGGGATTTGTCCCTCCACATAAGATAAAATAGATCAGATTTTATGGATAACAAACTTTACCTCGTTTCCACTCCCATCGGCAACTATGATGACATTACTCTCAGGGCATTAAACATCCTGAAAGAAGCAGATTTCATCATCTGCGAAGAGTTCAAGGAAGCCAGAAGGCTCCTTTCGCAGTACAAAATAGAAAAAGAGCTGATTTCGCTAAATGAGCACAATGAAAACGAAGTGGCTAACGACATTCTGCTTAGAATTCTCCAGGGTGAGTCGGCGGCTTTAATTTCAGACTGCGGAACGCCCCTGTTTTCAGATCCGGGGCACCTGTTAGTTGACCTCTGCATCAGCCAGAAAATTGAGGTTGTACCTGTTCCCGGGGCAAATTCGCTTCTTCCGGCCTTAACGGCCTCAGGGTTTGATTTTGAAAAGTTCTACTTCTACGGCTGGCTTTCACCCAAAAAAGATGAAAGGCGGGGTGAACTTTTGAGGCTTAAAGGGATTAACGAGGTAATTGTAATTATGGATACCCCATATCGCCTGAGGTCTCTTCTTTCTGACGTTTTGAAAGCCTTCGGCCCATCGGTCAGAGTTGCGCTTGCGTATGACATTACAATGAAGAATGAAAAATTCTACCGCGGCACGGTTTCACAGGTGCTGGAAGCTGCAGAAAAGAAGCAGCTAAAGGGGGAATTTGTGCTTATTGTCAATAACAGGCGTTTAAGGCGCTCCTAAGTGTGACGCAAGTTGACTTTTACCATTGATTTAGGGGCAAATTTTTGATAAAATAGGGTTAGCTTTTGAACTTTGAAATGCAAAACCGGGTTTTGCTGAAAAAAAGAATATAATTGGAGGAAACATGCTAAGAGTTCAGGATGTGGATTTAACGCCGAATCCCCAGGCTCTGAAATTCATTCTAAGCGAAAAACTGCTTAAGAGTGAGACAAGACACTTTAAGAATAAAGAAGAAGCCCAGTCAGACCCCCTGGCTAAGGGTATTTTTGATATAGATGGGGTGGAATCTGTGTTTTACATGGACAAGTTTGTCACTGTTGAAAAAAATCCTGCTGTTGACTGGGGTAAAATACAGATGCCTTTCATTAAATTTATACAGGGTTTCGATAAAACACTGCTTCCCGAAGAAAAAGAGCCGGAGCCTTTAGGAAAAGAAGAGGAAAGTGAGCTTTTAAGGCAAATTAATTCTTTTCTGGACCAGAGGGTACGCCCTGCCTTGGCCGGTGACGGCGGAGGGCTGGAGGTTCTTGGAATAGATGGTTATATGCTGCGCATCCGCTACCAGGGTGCATGCGGAAGCTGCCCGAGCGCAATAAGCGGTACACTGAATGCAATTGAAAACCTGCTTAAAAGGGAGATTAACCCGGCAATTGAGGTTATCCCGGGCTGATTTTTTTCTAAGGACAGGCTAAAAATTAAGAAGCCGCCTTTTAAGACCATGAGTCTTAAGGCGGCTTTAATTTTTTACATAAAAAAAGCGGTAGAAAACCGCTCTTTCAAAGTAAGTCTATTTAAAAATTACTTTATGTCGGTTACTTTGTTAACGTCATCAAGACGGACAAACTTTTCCTGGAATTTTGTGCTGCCTTCTTCAGACTTGATTGCCTTAATAACCTTAACATTAACTCCGGTAGACTTATTCTTGTTTTTCGCCTTGTCGCCAAAGGTTTGGGTTTTAGCCATCTTTTACTCCATTGAATTTATTTTCACAAATATAAAAAGATTCAGAATCAAAAAAAAGCGCTAAAGTATACAAAAATGGGGCCCAAAATTTCGCATTATTGGATTTAGAGTTTTTTTTATTTAATCTTTAAATTATAAGCCTTACGTTTATTATGTTAATTACCTGACCGGACAGGCAGGCTTTTTTATTATTATCCGGAAATCAAGAGGGATATTTATGTCGACATTAGAAAAAACATATAAGTTTTCTGAAAAGTATTCAAATATTAAGTATAAAAGGCTGGGGAAAACGGGTTATCAGGTCTCCATTTGCGGTTTCGGCACCTACAGGGTTGACTACAGGATACAGGAACACGCAAAAACACTCGCCTATGCCTTAACAAACGGGATTAACCTGGTGGACACATCCTCAAACTATTCCGACGGGGGGAGTGAAATTCTTGTAGGCAACGTCGTAAACGGCCTTATGGAAAACGAGGGGCTGGAGCGTGACGAGGTGGTAATTGTATCCAAGGGGGGCTACATTCAGGGAGAAAACCAGGAAATTGCCAAGGAAAGGGAAACACTTGGCACACCGTACCCTGAAGTTGTAAGGTGCGCTCCCGACCTCTGGCACTGCATTCATCCTGAATTTCTTCAGGATCAGATAACTGCTTCACTTGAAAGATTAAAACTCGGGTACATTGACGTCTATCTTCTGCACAACCCCGAGTATTTCCTAATGTATACCGGAACGAGGGATGTAGAGAAGTTAAGAGAGGAATATTACAGAAGGATTAAGAATGCCTTTATCTATCTGGAAGAAGAAGTAGCTAAAGGCAGAATACTACATTACGGGATTTCCTCAAACTCTTTCGGTGAGGAGAATGACAAAAGAAGCTTTACTTCACTAGAGGAAGTGCTGAGGCTCTCGAAGGAAATTTCACCCGAGAACCATTTTTCTGTTGTCCAGCTGCCCTTAAACCTGCTGGAAAAAGGGGGTGCCGAAAACTTAAACCAGGAAAAAGGGAAGAAAACTTTCCTGGAGCTTGCTTCTGAAAACGACCTGGGAGTGCTTGTAAACCGCCCGTTAAACGCCATCAAGGGGAATAAGATTGTAAGACTTGCAGATTTCAGCGTAAAGGAGGACAGGACAGTGCCTGAGATCAATCAGCTTATTGGGGACTTAAAAAAACAGGAAGACAGCATTAAGGCTTCCTATGTAACCGATCTTAGCATTGAGGCCAAGGATAAGCAGACCATAATTGAATCGATGTCGCTTGCCTCTGTTCTTGAGAACACCTTCGGAAAGTTTGAAAGCGCAAACCAGTTTATTGAGATAAAGAAGCAGTTTTTTATTCCGCGGGCGAACTATGCAATTAACGAGATCTATAAGCATTACGACAGCGAAGAGGATGTGATCTCAAAGCTGAACTATTACGCTACAACGGTAAATATTGTACTTGATTCTATGGAAAGCATTTTTGCAAAAGAATCCAACAGCAAAAACAGGAAAGTCCATGAGATGATTGCTCCCTATCTGAACGGAAGTGCAGACGACCTTTCACTTTCGCAGAAGGCAATCTTAATGATAAACTCTCTTCCTAATGTAACAAGCACACTGGTCGGTATGAGGACCCAGAAGTATGTGGATGACGTCATCGGCTCAATTGAAACATCCTACGCCCTTAAGGCAGGGGATTTCTGGAAAGATGAATTAAAGGATTGAGGTTCCCATCATAAAAAGGCGGTAAAGATATGGATATTGAACAGTTTCTTGTCAAGCCGGACTCTCAGGTAAAACTGAAGGATCATAAAACAAACGATACAGGCGGCTACAAATCCAAAGAAGACGCCGGGGAAAAGCTTGCAGACAATATTACCCAAATGGATGATCTGCAGGCTAAGCTTTTTGCGCAGGACAGGTATTCGCTTCTTCTTGTATTTCAGGCAATGGACGGAGGCGGCAAGGACTCGGCAATTAAGCACGTCATGACGGGTCTTAACCCGCAGGGCACACAGGTCTTTAGTTTTAAGCAGCCATCAAAAGAAGAGCTTGATCACGGGTTCCTGTGGAGGATAAGCAAAGCCCTGCCTGAAAAGGGGAGGATCGGGATCTTTAACCGCTCGCATTATGAAGAGGTCTTAATTGTAAGGGTGCACGATCTGGTAAAAAGCGAAAGGCTCCCCGAATGGGTCTTAAAGGACAATATATGGAAGATGCGCTTCCGCCAGATCAACGATTTCGAGCGCTACTTGTATGAAACCGGCACATACGTCGTTAAATTCTTTCTTAACATATCCAAAGATGAACAGAAGAAAAGGTTCTTTAAGAGAATAGAGGACCCGGCAAAAAACTGGAAGATTACTGAAGAGGACATTGCCGAGCGGGAATACTGGGACGATTACCAGAAGTGCTACGAAGATGCAATATCTGAAACCAGTACAGAATATGCGCCGTGGTACATTATTCCGGGCGATAAGAAATGGTTTGCCCACCTTGCAATTTCGGAAGTTATAGTAAAGACCATGAGTTCAATGGATATCTCATTTCCGAAGGTAAAAGGAAAGCAGCTTGAAGCTCTGGGCAGGCTAAAAGAAAAACTATCCAAAGAATAATTTTATGAAGATCTATTATAAGTTTCTGACACTGGCATTTCCTGCGCTCATTCTCTTCGGATGCAAGGACAAGCTGCCGGTAAAAGACGACCTTTCAGGCGCAAAATATGATCTTTTAACGCAGGACAGCACGAGAGCCACTTTCCCGGCGAACGTGAAGGGAAAGGTTGTTGTCCTCGGGCTCATTTTTACGCACTGCCCCGACATATGCCCCCTCATTACAAATAATATGGAGCGCATTCAGCAGGAGGCAAAAAAAGAAGACCTTAGCGGCGTGTCGTTTGTCTCGATAAGCTTTGACCCGTTGAGGGACAAGCCTTCGGTCTTAAAAGAATATGCAGATGTCAGGGAAATTGACATGAAGAACTGGATTTTCTTAACCGGAAGGCCCGGTGAGATAGACTCTCTTAAAAAGCAGCTCCATTATGTGGCAATTGCAGGGGACACCACTTATTCGGAAACGGGAGAGCCGTCCTACTTTTTTGTACACACAGACAGAATAACACTTATGGATAAAGAAGGGAAGGTAAGGCAGGAATACAAAGGAAGTAATGTTAACGTTGAAGAAGTAATGAAAGACATAAAAGCTCTTGCCGACTAGAAGTAATTTTTTCTCAAAGCAGAGGAGGTTCAGTTGTATATATTTGTCATGCTGATTATGGCGCTGCCTTTTATGCAGCAGAACGGCATTGAGATTAAGGATGCCTGGATCAGGCCGGGGGCAAAGGACATGAATACAGCCCTTTACTTTGAAATTATTAATCACACCGGTAAGCCCGACACGTTATATGAGGCCAGGTCGAACCTGGCGCAAAAAGTAGAGGTGCACGAGACCTACAAGCAGGGGGACATGATGGGAATGCGCCCGGCAAAAATAGTAATAGTAGGGGCCAACTCCAGCTTTAAGTTTCAGCCGGGAGGGCACCACGTAATGTTTATAA